>JBEKCP010000442.1:0-5134 GCA_050014815.1 Thermoguttaceae bacterium
CTATGCTCCCACCGCACGACGAACTCAAGGCGCCCGATGACGATCTTCTGGCCGGACTTCAGGAAGGCCTGGTCAATGCGGATGCCGTCGACAAAGGTGCCATTCTTCGACCCGAGGTCGCGGACGAATAGCTTTCCCCGCTCGACCTCCCGGAACTCGCAGTGAAGACGACTGATCCGCCCATCGACGATGCGCACGTCCGCGCCAGGGTCACGGCCGGCGGTGGCTGGTTGCTCGCCCACAATGACGGTGCAAGACGGATGCGCGCCTGAACTGAGAAGGGTTAGTTTCACTCTCCTGCTCCGAGAAAAAGAAAACTCGATCCGCCGGAGCGCATAGTTGCCGTTCGAGATGGTCGCCCTTGGGGTGTCTTGCCGCGCTGCTAAGCAGACGGTGTATGCGCTTGGTGTAACCGTATATTATATACGGAGTCCCGGGGGCTTGTCAGTAGCGGGATCCCTTGGGTCCATCCGCTTGACAGCGAGGCACCCCACCCCCGACAATGTGGGTCTTTGGCTCGTAATCTCTGGCTTCCAGCCCCACGCCGTGGCTCAAACCCTGACTGTGATGCTTGGCCCCCCTGGCGCCGGGAAGACGGACCGGCTGCTGCGGCGGTATTGCGGGTGCCTGCTGCCAACGGGGGGAAGGTCTCCGCCTGCCGCGCCGCAAACCCCCGGACGCAGTCCGGGGGCTTTGTCCATCCTTCCTCCTTCCTCCTTCCTCCTTTCTCCTTCCGTGCTGTGGCTGGCGCCCACCTGGCGTGTGGCGGCCGAGGTCCGAAGCCGGCTGCTGGACGGGACCGGCGGCTGCTTCAGCCCCGGCGTGACGACCTTCGCCCAGTTCGCCGAAAGTGTGCTCGCCGGCGCCCGCGAGCCCATCCGGCCGATCAGCCCCCTCATGAAGCGCCATCTCCTCCGCCGGCTACTCGACTGGCATGCGGCGGAGGGCCGCTTGAAACACTTCGCCGCCATCGCCGCCACCAGCGGCCTCTTGGACCTTGTGTGCGATTTCATCAGCGAGCTGAAACGGCTTGAAATCTGGCCCGAGCAGTTCCGCCAGGCGTGTTGCTCTCGGGGCATTGCCGCAAAGGACGAAGAGCTGCTGGCCATCTACGAGGCGTATCAAGAGTGCCTGCTCCGGCATCACCTTTACGACGTCGAGGGGCGGTTCTGGTCCGCCCGCGATCTCTTGAAGGAGCGGACGGAAAAGGGGACAGTCCCGTTTTCGTCCGACCACGGTGCCCGTGGTGCCCGAAACTGGGACAGTCCCCTCGAAAATCGGGACAGTCCCCGGTGGCGCCTCGTGGTCGCCGATGGTTTCAACGACTTCACGCGGACGCAGCACGAGATCCTCGAAACCCTGGCCGGGGCCTCGGACGAGATCTGGATCTCGCTGCCCACCGAGCCCGAGACGTGGCGGCGGGACCTCTTCCAAAAGCCGCTCGGAACGCTGGCCGAGCTCCGGCGGCGGCATCCGGGCATGAAGACTGAGGAGGTTGGCCGGCCGGACCGGCCCTCTTGGCCGGCGATGGCTCGCCTGGAGCGGACGCTCTTTGTCAGCCCGCGCAACAAGGCAGGGATTGGGGATTGGGGATTAGGGATTGGGAAGAAGGTGGAAGCACGCCAGTCCAATCCCCAATCCCTAATCCCTAATCCCTCTCCCCTGCCCGAGATCCTCGCGGCCGGACGGCGACTCGGCGAGATCGAGTTGATCGGCTCGCGCATCAAGCGGCTCTTGACCGAAGGCGATGACGCAGAAAAGGGGGCAGGGATTAGGGATTGGGGATTGGGGATTGGGGCAGAAGAGAGGGATTGGGGATTGGAGATTGGGGATTGGGAAGAAGCCGGAAGGCCACCCAGAGGGAACCCGGCAGAAGGCAGGGGATGGAAGCACGCCAGTCCAATCCCCAATCCCCAGTCCCCAATCCCTGCTTTCCAATCCCCAATCCCCAATCCCCAATCCCCAATTCTGCCGGTCCGGCCGGGCCAGATCGCCGTGGTCTTTCGGCGGCCCCAGGACGTCGCCGAGTTGGTGGCCGAGGTCTTCGGCCGCCTCGGGATCCCGCTGGCCATCGAGACCCAGAGGCCGCTGAGCCGCTCGCCCATCCTGTTGGCACTCGTCAGGATGCTCCGGGAAGAAGGGATTGGGGATTGGGGATTGGGGATTGGAAAGAAGGAGGAAGCACGCCAGCCCAATCCCCAATCCCCAATCCCTAATCCCTCTGCCACGCTTGCCGAGTGGGGCGCCGCCTGGCAACGGCTGGCCGACCGCGCGGGCCTCCGCCGGGACCCGGCGGACCAGTCGGCTTGGGACCGACTCCAAGACGGCCTTCAGGAGTGCCTTCGCCTCGATCGCTGGCTGGGGGAAGAGGGGGGAGGAGAAACGAGACAAGGAGACAAGGAGACAAGGAGACAGGGAGACAAGGAGACAGGGAGACAAGGAGACAAGGAGACAAGGAGGCCGCAAAACACTCCTTGTCTCCCCCTCTCCTTGTCTCCCCCGCTTTCTTCCGCCTTACTTCTCGACCGTCGCCGGGCCCTGGCCGCACTGCTGGACATTCTGGGCAGCCAGGGGATGGGCGGCACCGGCGACGAGGCAA
This sequence comes from Thermoguttaceae bacterium, assembly GCA_050014815.1. Taxonomy (GTDB): domain Bacteria; phylum Planctomycetota; class Planctomycetia; order Pirellulales; family Thermoguttaceae; genus JBEKCP01. Next base: position 2,600 of record JBEKCP010000442.1, read on the forward strand.
CCTGCGTCCGCGTGCTCTCGGCCGCCGGGGTACGGGGGCTTCGGGTCCCGTATCTGTTCTTTGCCGGACTGGACGAGAACTCCTTTCCCGCCGGCCATCGCGACGACCGTCTTTACAGCGAGGCCGAGCGGCGGCGACTGATGGACGGGGGCCTGCCGCTGCCGAGCCGCGCCGACCGCCAGTCGGACGAGATGCTCCTGTTCTACGAGGCGGTCACCTCCGCGACGCGGCGATTGTACTTGAGCTACCCGGCGGTCGGCGAGTCGGGCGAGCCGCTCTTGCCCAGCCCTTATCTGAAAGAAGTTGAGCAGGCGATGGGACCGGGGGGGCTCGTGCGGACCCAACGGCTCGACCTCAGCCCGGTGCCCGAGGGCGAACCGCTCTCGCTGGCGGCCTTTCGTCTCCGCGGGGTTGCCGCGGCGCTGGCGGGCGACGTCTCGCTTCTGGCCGGGCTCATCCGGCATGACGCGGCTACGGCCGAGGGCGTTCTGTCGGGCCTGGGGATCCTGTCGCTCCGCCAGGATCGCCGCCGCTTCGGAGCGGCCGAGGGAATGTTGAGCCCGGCCGCCACGGGAGCGCTGGCCGCCAGGTTCGGCCCCGCGCGGACCTACAGTGTCACGGAGTTGGAGAACTATGCCGATTGCCCGTACCGTTTCTTCCTTCAACGGGTGCTCCGGATCGAGCCGGTCGAAGAGTTGAAGGTGCAGATTGATTACCGGCGTCGCGGGCTTCTCTTGCACGCGGTCTTGGCCGAGCTGCACCGCCGCATCAACCGCCAGTGCGGCGGCGCCGGCACGCCGTCGGCGATCGGCGACGAAGAATATCGCCGACTGGTTGAGGACTCGCTCGATCAGGTTCTTGCGGCTCAAGGGGGTCAATTACTCCCCTCTCCCCTCGCGGGAGAGCGAGTGGAAAAAGGGGACAGTCCCCATTTGTGCGAAGCACCCTCCGGGCCGTTCCGGCAAATGGGGACTGTCCCCTTTTTCCCGCTTCAGGCCGCCCTCGACCAGATCGATCGCCGCGTGCTCCTCCGATGGATCGACGGCTACCGCTCGCAGCACGATCAGTACGACCAGCAGTGGCGCGGCTGCGAGGCGCCGCTGCGGCCCGAGTTCTTCGAGGTCTCGTTCGGACTTCCCGGCGAAGGGCTCGCGACTCCCTCGACCGCCGCGCCGCTCGACATGGCGGTCGGGGAGAAAGAGGTCCGCCTCTCCGGGCGGATCGACCGGATCGACACGGGACGAGTCGCCGGCCGCGAGGTGTTCAACATCGTGGACTACAAGACGGGCCAATCGGAGCCGGTGAGCCCCGGCTCGGTCGCCCGCGGCACGACGCTTCAGTTGCCCCTGTACGCCCTGGCTGCCGCCGAGCTTATGCTGAACGAACGCGACGCGATCCCTTGGCAGGCCGGCTACTGGCACGTTCCTCGCGACGGGTTCAAGCCGCGGCAATCGCTCAAGATGCACCAAGAGACGCCGCGCGGCCTGGAGCCGACCCAAGAGTGGGAAGAGATCCGGCAGTCGCTTCCCGGGACCGTCGTGGGCCTGGTCGAGGGGATACGCAGGGGCGAATTCCCCGTCTGGAACGAGGACCGCCACTGCACCGGCTCCTGCCCCTACAAGACCGTCTGCCGGATCAACCAGGTCCGCTCACTGGAGAAGACATGGGAGCCGCGGATGGAATAGCGCGGTCTTCGACCGCAGGCGAACCTGCCGGCCCGGCCGGCGAACCGGTCGGCGCGCCTTTGACCGGCCAGCAATCCCGCGCACTGGCGGCGCGGGGCGTCTCCGTGGCCCTGTCGGCCGGGGCGGGCTGCGGCAAGACGCTGGTCCTGACCGAGCGGTTCCTGGCCGGCCTGGAGCCGGACGGCCGCGAGGACCACGGCCCGCGACTCGAAGGGCTTACGGCCATCACGTTCACCGAGCGTGCCGCCCGCGAAATGCGCGACCGGATCCGCACGGCCTGCACCCGGCGGCTGCTGGAGGCCCCCGAGAAAGAGGCCGATTACTGGCTCCGGACGATCCGCGAACTGGACGCGGCGCGGATCAGCACGATCCACTCGTTCTGCGGGTCGCTGTTGCGGGCGCACGCGGTCGAGGCCCGGCTCGACCCGCAGTTCCGCGTCCTCGACCAGGCCGCCGCCGACACGCTGGTCTACGAGCTGATCGACCGCGAGATCCGCGACCGGCTGGCCCGCCGCGATGACGAGATCCTGGACCTTGCCGCCGACTTCGGCCTGACGCGGCTCGTCGAGATGGCCCGCGATCTCCTGGCCAACCGGCAGGAGATCGACTGGGACTTGTGGCGCGGCGAGACGGCGGACGGCCTGGTGGCCCGCTGGGAGGAGTTCTGGCGGACCGACACGCTTCCGCGGGTGCTGGCACGGATCGGCGGCTCGCCGGCGGCCGCTGATTTGCTGGATATCCTGCGCTGCGAGATGCCCTCGCATCCGGTCATGCGCGCCCGGTGCGAGCAGCTCGTGGAGCGGCTTGCCCAGCTACTCCCCTCTCCCATTGGGAGAGGGGCAGGGGGTGA
>JBEKCP010000443.1:0-5105 GCA_050014815.1 Thermoguttaceae bacterium
CCCCCTGCCCCTCTCCCAAAGGGAGAGGGGAGCCTGACGGCCGCCCCTACGGTTTCGCGGTGTTCTCGGCCTTGGGCGGGTCCGTGACGAAGGAGGCCACGAGCCGCGCCTTCTCCTCGTCGAGCGAAATCGGCAGCGGCACGTAGGCCGTCAGCGCCACGATCCGCCGCTTCTGGTCGGCGACTTGAGGCGTGTTGGCGTCGACGGGGTGCGACTGGAGTTTCTCCTTGCCGCCCTGGACGCTGTGCAGCGACGCCTCGAGCTTCTCCAACCGTCCGGTCTCCTGCTTCCAGCGGCGGTCCAGGTCGCGGCGCTGACGGCCGAGCGACTGCTGCTCCGACACGAGCGCGGCGGCGCGGCGATCGAGGTCCATGAGCGCCGCCGCCCGGGCGTTCCGCTGGATCTGCCATGCGGCCACTTGCCCGAGATACCACTGCCGCTGGTTGGGATCCTGCTCGCGGCCGGCCAGGGCGAGGAACTGCCCGATCTGGGCGTCGATCGCGCCAAGGTCCTGCCGTGCGGCGACGGCTTGCGACCCCACGGTGCCGAGATCCTGCGCGAGTTGCCGCTCGCCGGAGCGGATCTTCTCCAGGTCAGAGTTGAGCGTCTTCTGGAGGTCCTCCACGCGGGTCTTCTCGGCGTCGGTCCTGGCGGCCAGATCGTCGGCCTGGCGGTCGAGGTCGGAGAGGACGTGCCGGCGGGTCTTTTCGCCGGTTTCCTTGGCGGCCGTGGCCGTCATTTCGGTCTCCTCGCCCAGCGCAACGAACTGGCGAAGGACCGCCTTGCGGCCGGTCTCGAAGGCCGTGCGGCGGGCCTCGCCCAACTGCGAGAACAGGCGCTCGACGCACGCGGCGCGGGCCGTCTGATCCACGTGGCCCTCGACAGGCCCTTCCAGGAAGCCGCACATGCGGCCCAACTGGCCGGCCAGGTCCAATGCCTGCGCCTGGGCATCAGGCCCGGCCTTCTCCGCGGGAAGCCGCTCCGCCAGTTGCGGCATCTCGACCATCGCCCGGCCGTAGTCCTTCAAGAGGATCCCGAGCCAGATCCGCAGCTCCCGGGCAGAGAGGTTCCCGGGGTCCGCTCGAATGACCTGGTCGAGCAGACTGATGGCCTCGGCGTACCGATACTGCCGCACCTCGATCAACGCATAGGCGTAGGGAATCCGCGGCTCGGCGGCGGCAAGCGGCGCCAGGCGGTCGTAGCGGCGCTGGGCCTCGACCCGGGCATCGACCGTGCGAGGCCAGCCCTTCTCCAGAAGCCGCTCGACCCGGGCCCCCAGCGGCCGGTCGGTGGACTGGGCCATCGCGGCGACCGATAGGCCCGCGCCAACCATCCCCAGCATGACCACGATCGGCCGGCGGAAGCGGAACATGCAGACTGCCTCCTCTTTCACTGTAGCAGGAATCGAAGATCCGGGCAAGGAATCTTACCCAGTAGGAATCTTACCCAGTAGCCCGGAAAGCGGGCAATCACGAAAGCCCGAAAGGACGAAAGCCCGAAAAACAAGGGGGATTCATCGAATGCACTCAGATCGCTTCATTGACTTTTTTCGAGTTTTCGTTCTTTCGGGGTTTCGTGATTCCTTTCCTCCGCTTGAAAACGACGGTACACTTATGCGAAAGGCGTTCCTCGTTCGGTCCCAAGGAGTCTCGAATGCTGTTGATGGCCATGACAATTTCTGCCGCTGTTCTGACCGCCGCCCCTGAAACGCGCCGCATCCCCGAGTTGCGGTTCGAGAAGTACACGCTGCCCAACGGCCTGGACGTGATCCTGCACGAAGATCATTCGACGCCCATTGTGGGGGTGAACGTCTGGTATCACGTCGGTTCGAAGGACGAGCGGCCCGGCCGCACCGGCTTCGCCCACCTCTTCGAGCACATGATGTTCCAAGGCGCGAAGCACTACGACAAGAACTACATGACGCCGATCCAGTCGGTGGGCGGCCGCCTGAACGGCTCCACGGCGATGGACCGCACGGACTACTGGGAGACGGTTCCCTCGAACTACCTCGCGCTGGCCTTGTGGATGGAGTCGGACCGCATGGGCTTCCTCCTGCCGGCCATGACCCGGAAGAAGCTCGACAACCAGCGGGACGTCGTCAAGAACGAGCGGCGGCAGAGCTACGAGAACCGGCCGTATGGACTGGTCCACGAGGTGATCCTGGCCGCGATGTATCCACCCGATTTCGCCTATAGCTGGCCCACCATCGGCTCGATGAAGGACGTGACGGAGGCCTCTCGCGAGGACATCGCCGACTTCTTCCGCCGGTACTACAACGCGGGCAACGCCAGCCTGTGCATCGCCGGCGACTTCAAGCCCGAGGAGGCCAAGCTGCTGGTGGCCAAGTATTTCGGCCCCTTGCCGGCCGGCCCGAAGGTCGTACACCCCCGGCCGTCGACGCCGGGGATGGCCGCCGAGAAACGGATCCGCATGACGGACCGCGTAGGACTGGCGCGACTGTATATGGTCTGGCCCACGCCGCGGCAGTACACCCAGGAGGACGCGGAATTGGACGTGCTGGCCCACGTGCTGGCCGGCAGCAAGGTCTCGCGGCTCTACGAGTCGCTGGTGCGCCAGCGGCAGATCGCCCAGGACGTGCAGGCGAGCCAATCCGGGGAGGAGTTGACCGGCGATTTTTCGATCGTCGTCACGGCCCGGCCGGGCCACGCCCTCGAAGAGCTCGATGCCGCCACGGCCGACGAGCTCCGCCGTCTCCAGTCCGAGCCGCCCACGCCCGAGGAGGTCGCCCGGGCGATCAATTCGTTCGAGTCGCACCTGGTCCGGGCCCTCGAGCCGATCAGCGAGTTTGGCGGCCGGGCCGACCGGCTCAATATGTACAATGTGATGACGGGCGATCCGGGCTACATGCAGAAAGACTTTGCCCGCTACGGCAAAGTCACGCCCGAGGCGGTCCGCCAGGCGGCCGCGAAGTTCCTGGGCAAGGGCCGCGTCGTGGTCGAGGTGCTGCCCGGCAAGGAATTGACGATCACGCCCGACCCCCGCGAGGCGGCCGATCAGGCCCGCGACGAAATGGCCAAGCACCTGCCGCCGCCCGCGGTGCTGCCGGAGGCCGTGGTCGACGATTCGGGCCGCGGGCCGCTGCCCGGCGGGGGCCAGGAGCCCACCTTCCACTCGCCGGCGATCCAGCGGGCCCGCCTCTCGACGGGGACCGAGGTGCTCCTGGTCGAGAAGCACGATCTGCCGTTGGTGACCCTACATCTGGCCTTTCGCGCCGGGCGGGGCGCGGACCCCCGCTTCCTGCCGGGACTGGCCGAAATGACGGCCGCCGTCTGGGACGAGGGCACCGAGCGCCGCTCGGCCGAGCAGATCGCCACCGAGCTGACCGACATCGGCGCCACGCTCTCGGTCAGTTGCGACTGGGATACCACCACGGCGCGGCTCTTCACGCTGAAACGCCACCTGGCGAAAGCCCTGGACGTCTACGCCGACGTGCTCCGCCACCCGGCCTTCCCCGAGGCGGAGTTCCACCGGCAGCGGGTCCTCACCCTGGGACGTCTGGCCCAGATCCGCAACGAGCCCCTGATGCTGGCCCCCCTGGCCGTCAACGAGCTGCTTTATGGCCCAGAGCATCCCTACGGCCATCCGGCATGGGGCAACCCCGCCGTGCTCCAGCAGTTCACGCGGGACAACTTGCACTCCTTCTACCAGGGATACATGCACCCGGACGGGGCCGGACTGATCGCCGTGGGCGACATCACCATGGCGGAGCTGAAGCAGGCCCTCGAAGGCGTTGTAGGCGGCTGGACCGCGGAGGCTACGGCCCCGATGGCCGCGCCCTACGTGCCGCCCGCCAAGCCGACCTCGCTCGTCCTGGTCGACAAGCCGGGGGCGGCCCAGTCGGTCATCGACGTGGGTCTGGTGGGCACGGATCGAAAATCGCCCGACTACTTCCCCGCGCTCGTGATGAACATGGCCTTCGGCGGCCAGTTCTCCAGCCGTCTGAACCTGAACCTCCGCGAGCAGAAGGGCTACACCTACGGCGCGCGGAGCATGTTCGAGTGGCGGGTCCGCCAGCCGGGACCGTTCGTGGCGACCGCCAGCGTCCAGACGGCGGTCACCGCCCCCGCCCTCGCCGAGTTCCTCAAGGAGTTGGAAGGAATGGTCGGCCCACGGCCCGTCGACGCCAGGGAGTTGGATTAGTGACAGAAGTACGTAACTCGCGGTTACGCCGCCGGCTTCGAGACGCCCACGCAGATCGCCATGCAGTTGGAAACGCTCTTCACCTATCAACTGCCCGACGATTATTTCAACACGGTGGTGCCCGGCGTGAGGGCGGTAACGGCCGACGACGTGGTGCGCGTGGCCAAGAAGTACCTGGACCTGGATCGGCTCTCGATCGTCGTGGTTGGCGATCGGAAGGCGGTCGAGCCGGAGCTTCGCAAGCTGCCCGTGGGCAAGAAGCTGACCCCTATGCAGTTCGACGACGATCTCCGCCTGGTGCCGGCGAAAGAGTGACGCCCTCTTGCCCATTCTTCCAGGATTTCCCACCCCACGTCTGCCCGGCCTCTTTCTAACGCTATACTAACACTCTTCTGACATCCAGATTCTTTCTGTGTCGGGGGATTGCCAGGGGGATTGCCCGGGAGTCTGGCGAGCCCTACCATGACACTGTCGTCCATCGAATCGTGACCAACCGAGTCGGGCCTGGAAAGGACTTGGCCTCGCAACTGGGCGTGTGCGTGGAACGAATCCGTCGAACACGTCAGGGGGTGAGCTGCCGTGACGGAACAAATCATTGCGAATCCGCCGGAGTCCGTAGTCACATCCATCGACAAGATGAACATCCAAGAAGGGGACCAATTACTGGTCAATCTGGCCCCGTTCATCGGATCAGTGCGACGCAGCAAGGAAGCGATCCCTTGCAGGGTTGTTGCAGTCGATGGCCCCCACGTCGAAATCAGAACGGACTTCCCTTACCGTGAGTTGTCCTTACGGGTTCAAAGGACTTGGATTGACGGAAGAGGGAGAGCGGAGGGATGAAGGCGGAAACGCGCACGTTTTCGCTTTCGTCCTTCCTCCTTCCTCCTTCCTCCTTCCTCCTTCCTCCTTCCTCCTTTCTCCTTTCTCCTTTCTCCTTCTCTTCC
>JBEKCP010000444.1:0-5094 GCA_050014815.1 Thermoguttaceae bacterium
GGTCTCGGCCCACGCCGAAATCATCATGCAGATGCCCGGAGGGAAGTGAGGTTAGCGGGCGGGCGTGCCCGCCGTTGAGTAGCAAACGGCGGGCAAGCCCGCCCGCTAAACAACCAATATCTTGAATCCGCGCATCCGACGACGTTTCGACGCACAGGTGGACCGGGTCCTTGCGGAACTCCCGCCGATGGTCCACGACCTGCTGGAGCGGGTCCCGCTCCACGTCGAGGACCACCCTTCCGAAGAGGTCATGGACGATCGCGGCGTCGAGTACCTGGACGAACTCTGCGGCCTCTACACCGGCATTCCGTTGGGCCAGCGGAGCATCTTGCACTCGGGCATGCTGCCCGACGTCGTGACGATCTACCGCGAGGGGATCCTCACCGCGGCTTCCGACGACGAGGGACGCATCCGCGCCGCGGAGCTCCGGCGGCAGATCCGCATCACGATCCTCCACGAGTTGGGCCACCACCACGGATTGAGCGAAGAGGACCTGCAGGCGTTGGGCTACGAGTGATCCGCTTACATCTCGTGCGGGCCGCCGGCCTTGCTCGGCGGAGCCGGCTGGTCCGGCGGTTCGGGAACCGCCTCTGGAGGGATCGGCGCGGATGCCGGCGGCGGCGCTGGGCTCGGTGTCGGCGGCGGGGGCGCCGCCAGCGGTAATCCCTCCGGCTCGGGAATGGGCAGCAAGGGCGGCGTCGGAGGCCGCGGCGCCGGCGGCGAAGGCACGCCGGGGCGATACGGCGGCGCGTAGCCCGGCAGACCGCCGGGTGGCGGCATTGTGCCCGGATGCTCTCGCTGCCATTTCCGCCAGGACCGCAACGCCCCCTCGTCGGCGTCCCGCTGCTCCTTCAGGTACCGGTCATAGGCGTCCCGCCACTCGCGGTACGTCCGGCGGTCGCTGTGGGCTTGATACTGATCGTACTTCTCCTGGGCGTCGCGCCGGGCCCGGGCGACCCGGTCATGGTCGCGATCTTGCGTCTTTGGAAGGTCCTGGATGTCGCGCGCGTCGTCCCGCTGCTTGTCCTCCGACCGCTGCCGGGCCGTTTGCCTTTCCTGCCACCGCCTCCAGAATCGGGGCGGCGTGGGCGGCGGCTCTTGCGCCCAACCGGTCGAGACCGCCAGGGCGGCTGCCACGCCCAAAGCACCAATCGAGGCCATAAGGAATCGTCGCATAAGGCCCTCCGTGTCAAATCCCAAATCTCAATTCCCTCCCTCTGCGTCGGCCGGCGGAGGTGGCGGCGGCGGACCGCTGGGACCGTGCTGCTGGTACCGTTGGACGGCGCTGGACATCGCCTCCATCAGGGACGGAACCCGGCCGGCCGCCATGTACACGCGACTGACCACCACCGGCCGCGGAAACAGATTGGCGATGAAGTCAAAGCAGAATTCCTCCGGGGTGTGGCGGATCATCACGGCGTTGGCAAAGACGCCGGGCAGCAACTCCTCGGGGAATTTCACCTGCTCGTAGAGTTCCGCAATGCTTGGCGGGGCGACGCCCGCGGCCGGTGCGGCCCCCTGGTGGGCCTCCGGCGGCGGCATCCCCGGGCCTATAGTCAGCGGCGGCGGCATCGCGACGCCGTGGGGCCCGGGCCACGGCCCGGGCGGCACAGCGGCCCCCCGCGCAGCGAGCGGCCCCAATTGCCCCTCGTAATTGCCCACATTCACCCGCAGCGCTGCCAAGAACTGCACAAAACTGGGGCCGGTCATCACGATCCGGGCCACTACCTGCTGCGGCTGGACCATCATCGACAGGAAGTCGGCCACAAACAGGTCGTGGGTTTGGAGGAGCATGATCGCACTGGAGAAGACGCCGCGCCCCACCTTTTCCGGCAAACGCGCCCCGACCGGCGTGTGCTGGAAATTCTGCACGAACGGATGCCCGGGGGCGGGGTCGCTTCCGGGGTCGTGGCCAGGATCGTCGGTCATGGTCGATTCCTCATGCCGCCATCCTACCGCGATTTCAGCCGCCGTACAATCGGGCCTCGCGCCGGGTGGCCGTTTGTCGTTCGACAAGCTCCGGGCCCCGTCTCATCACGGACTTGCCGTGCAGAACATCAGCCCGGCGTTCGCGCGGGCAAACCTGTCGGCTCGAGATGGGGAGCCGCCGGTGGGAGGCGTCGCGGGACGGGAAACAGTAACCGGGGTTACATGTCCGTCGTGGTGCGGGCGGGCTCGGGGATCGGAGTGAGTGGGCCGGCTGGACGGGCCGGGATCGGCTCGATCCGGCCGGGGGCAGGGCCGCCGCTTATGATCGATCCGGCCCGATAACAGTCGGGATTGCAGTTCAGTCGCCCCCCCTGCGACCAGACGGGCCCACATTCGTCATAAGGGTGTTGGCCCATGCGGCAACAACCAGCCACCAGGACTACCGTCAGGACGCCACCGGCCAGCAACGTTCGAAGCATGGAATGCCCCTCCTTGAGACGAGTTCCTTGCTATCTTCGGCCGGAAAAGTCCGCCTAATCCATACTTTTTGCCACAAAACGAAGGTGACAGGCTCCCGGATTTGGCTGTTTTGGGTAGTTTGGGTAAACCTAACGCCTGCCACGGCCCAGCCACTATGCCACGGGTGGTGTAAGCACCACACCCGAGTAGACAGCCCGCCGCCCCGCCGGGGTCTCCAGGAGCAACGCCCCGTCCGGGCCGAGCCCCAAACAGAGGCCGGTTATGACCTCGTTGCCTCTCTGGACGCTCAGTTGCCTGCCGCGCTGCGAGCACAGGGCGTCGGCGCGGGCCGCCAACAGCCGGGCTTCCGCGGCCACCTGGGCAAGCCGCTGCTCGAATTGCCCGAGGATCGCCCACAGCAACGCCGTTTGGTCGTGTGAGAGCCCGGAGAGATCGCGAACCGTTCCAACAAGGGCCTGAATCTCCGGGGGGGCGTCGGCCGCCGTGTTGTTCGTGTTCACGCCGATACCCACGATCGAGCGCCCATCCGGCAGCACCTCGACCAGTATGCCCGAAAGCTTCCGCCGGCCCGCCATAACGTCGTTTGGCCAATGGATTCCGACCGTTTCCGCGGGCAACAAGGGGGTCAGGGCATCGGCCACGGCGATGCCGGCCGCCAGGGCGAGCATGGTCGATCGCGGCCCCTCGGGCGCAGCCGGCTCCGCTGGGTCCAGCAGGAGGCTGAAAGCGAGACTGCCCGGCCCGGTCCACCATCGGTTCGTCCCTCGACCGCGGCCCGCCGTCTGTTGGCCGGCGACGACTAGCAACGGGAGCGGTGGGCAGTTCCCCCCCGCAAGCCGGGCGGCCTGCTCGTTGGTCGAGGTGAGCGTGGGATGATACTCGGCCGAAGCAACGAAGGTGGTCCGAAGGATCCGGTCAAGGTCGATGGTATCTTGCATGGGTTTAGCGGGCGGGCTTGCCCGCCGTGGCCACGGCGGGAAAACCAGCCCGCTAAACTATGCTACGATCTGCCCCACCGATTGCAATCGGTCTTGACGCCGTGGCGAATGGTTGTTATTGAAGTGCCCTCTTCTTGGAAAAACGAAGGGGATTCGCGGTGGACTCGAAAAAGGCCCTGTACGGTCTGGTGGCCCTGGTGTGGGCGCTGGTTTCGGCGCCTGTGGCGGGGCAGCGGGTCCAGTTCCCGACGATGGTCTCTCCCGCGGACACGCCCCCGGCCGCGTCGGCCGGCCCGACACCGGGCTGGACGGCGACCTCGCCAAGTCCTGTAACTCCCTATGGATCAATAATTTACGCTCAGGGTGCACCATCGCCGGTCGGCCCGGGGGCAGCAGGTGCCGCGCCGGCCCCAGGCGGCACCATGCCGATGCTGCCGCCATCGCCCACGGTGCCGCTGAGCACTCCCGGCGCCCCGTCGACGTTTGCTCCCACGCCGCCCGGCGGCCTGACGCCTGGCACGATGACCTATGGACCGGGGACGGTCGCCCCACCGTCGGGTGGGACCGCTTTCGGGCCAGCCCCCATGGCAACCCTCAACGGCACCATTGGGCCCCCGCCGGCAGGCTGGGATCCATACGCGCCGCCCGGCGGAGGGTCATCCAGCCTGCTCGGCCAGGACCCCTATCTCTCGCCCGGTCAGTTCCAGCTCTCGCCGATGTTCAACCAGGTGTACCGCTTGCTGAAGGACGTGTCGCTCGATTATCACTGGTTCTCCGGGCACGGCAGCAATCCGAAGCAGTTGGGAATCAACGACGTGGACCTGGCAGCCAGCTTCAACGTGCCGATGCCCTACTCGCCGCAGACGCCGGTGATCGTCACGCCCGGTTTCGCCTTCCATTTCTGGGACGGGCCGAAGTCGGTCGCGCCAGCCTTCGCCGACATGCCGCCCCAGACCTTCGATGCGTTTCTCAATGCGAGATGGACCCCGAAATTGAACGAACTGCTCAAGGCTGAGTTGGAAGTCCAGACGGGCGTCTATTCCGATTTCCGGCAACTCAACGGCGACAGCCTTCGGGTGACGGGCAAAGGCATGTTCGTCCTGTCGTACTCGCCGGGCATCCAAGTCAAGGGGGGCGTGTGGTACCTGGATCGCGAGCAGGTAAAGCTCCTCCCGGCCGGCGGCATCGTCTGGACCCCCGATCCGTTCAACCAGGACACCCGCTTCGAGATTCTCTTTCCGAATCCCAGCTTCCACCAACGGCTGAGGACCATCAACAACACGGAATGGTGGTGGTATGTGTCGGGCGATTACGGCGGCGACACGTGGACGATCAAGCGGACCGAGGGCCCCGCCGCCGGCGCCGTGGACCTGGTCGACTACAACGACATCCGGGTTGCCGTCGGACTGGAATTCAAGCGGCTCAACAGCGGTCTGACGGGCCTGTTCGAGGCCGGCGGGGCCTTCGACCGGGAACTGGCCTACCGCAGTCTCTCGCCGGCGACCTTTCGGCCTCAGTCCGCCTTCTTCCTGCGGGCCGGCGTGGTGTTCTGAAATGGTAGCCAGCGTCCTGTTACTGGCCGCGATCCTCCCGGGGCTGAGCCCCGAGGACGATGCCCTCCGGCCGGTACTGCCCCCTACCGAGATTGTCGGTCCCGCCGCGTTGCCTCCCTGGCCGAGCGAGCCGTTGGCCGCTGCGGAAGACCCGGATATGCCGCGGGATGCACGGCCCGGCGCGTTTCAGAAGA
>JBEKCP010000445.1:0-5076 GCA_050014815.1 Thermoguttaceae bacterium
CCGGGTCCTCCCCCTGGTTCAATGGGCCCCCGCCCCACATTTTTATCCCCCCCCCCCCCGGCCCCCCCCCCCACCGGGCGGCCCACGGCCGGCGGAGCAGAGCGTGGGGTGGTGGGCTGCCAACCCGTGCTAAAGCACGGGTCTAATACCGGCTGCGCCGGAAATGGGCGTGAACGCCCATGATGACGAGCCGTGGAACAAAACCAGTACGAGAACCCAAGTCAAACCTGAAGAAGTTTTTAGCAGGCCACCCCCTGCCCCTCTCCGAGCACCGACCGAGGGTTGGTCAGGGAGGGGAGAGGGGAGTAATTGTTGGACGGCCGCTTGGTTGACAACCCCCGGCCCGTCGATGACAATGGCGGTATCTGATTCGTTTCTGTTGCGGAAGGTTGCCAATTCGTAGGGTGGGACGAGGTACGAGTCCCACCAACTCCAATTCAGCGTTTCTTTCTGGTGGGACTCGTACCTCGTCCCACCCTACCGTTGTTTCCGCAACAGAAACTAATTGCCGCCGACAGGTTGATTCCCGCCTCAAGAAAGGAAGAATTACCCCCATGAAAGCCCAGCCTCCCCGTGCCGAGACCTCTTCGCGTCGGAAGTTCCTTCAACAGTCGGGCAGCGCGCTGGCGGCCACGGCGCTGGCAGGCGCCTTGACCGCGCGGGCCTATGCCGGCGAGCAGAATACGATCAAGATCGCCCTGGTCGGCTGCGGAGGCCGCGGGACCGGCGCCGCACTCAACGCCCTGCAGACCAAGGGGCCCACCAAGCTCTGGGCCATGGCCGACGTGTTCCGGAACAAAGTCGAAGGCAAACTCGGCGAGCTTGCCAAGAAACTCCCGAAGCAGATCGACGTCCCGCCGGAGCGGCAATTCGCCGGAATGGACGCCTATAAGAAGGCGATCGACTCGCTCGATGCCGGCGACGTCGTCATCCTGGCCACGCCGCCGGCGTTCCGCCCGCTGCACCTGGAATACGCCGTCGCCAAGGGGCGCAACGTCTTCATGGAGAAGTCGTTCGCGGTAGACGCCCCGGGCATCCATCGCGTGCTCCGGGCAGGGGCCGAGGCCGCGAAAAAGAACCTCAAGATCGCCGGCGGCCTCATGTCCCGCCACAACCAACCCCTGGAAGCGGCCATCGAGCAGATCCACAAAGGACTGATCGGCGAGGTCATTACCTGCTGGGCGTACAGGGAGCACGGGCCGGTGGGTTTCGCGGCGCGCGGCCCCGGCGAGAGCGAGCTGGCCCACCAGATCAAGAACTACTCCTGCTTCACCTGGCTCAACGGCAGCTTCCTTCTGGACTGGCTGATCCACAACCTCGACATCTGCTGCTGGTTGAAGGGGGCGTTGCCGGTCTCGGTGCAGGGGCAGGGGGGGCGGCAGGCCCGCACCGCGCCCGACCAGCTCTTCGACCATTACTCGGCCGAGTATTCGTTTGCGGACGGCACGCGGCTCTTGGCCCAGGGCCGGCACATGAACGGCACGTGGGGCTTCTTCGGCGACGTGATCCACGGCGCCAAGGGCTCGGCCATCCTGGGCGAGGGGATCGGCCATCCCCGCATCTACAAGGGACACAGCCCGACCACCGACAACGTGATCTGGGACTCGAAGGGGCTCAGCGGCAACGCCTACCAGGTCGAGCACGACCTCCTGTTCGAGGCGATCCGCCAGGACAAGCCGTACAACGAAACCGAGCGGAGCGCCCAGGCCGCGCTGACGGGCATTATGGGCCGCATGGCGGTCGAGTCGGGCAAGGAGGTCACGCGGGACGAGGCCCTGGCCTCGAAATTGATCTTGGCGCCGGGGCTGGACGAGATGACCATGGACTCGCCCCCGCCGGTGGCGCCCGACGCCCAGGGCCGTTACCCCGTGGCCATCCCCGGCATGACGAAGGCAGTGTAAGCAGAAACGGGATCAGAACGGCTTAACGAGGCGTTCGGCCACCCTGTTCCGACTTTGTCGTTTCCGGCTATAATGCCAACTATGACCCAGATCGACGGGAGCACTGCCGCCGGCGGCGAAGAGCCCTTCCAACCTGCCAGCCCTGACGGCAGTTCCAAGCGGCGGCGACGCCCGGTGTTCCAGTACAGCCTGCGGACGCTCTTCCTGGTGACGACCCTGGTGGCGGTCCTGTGCGCGGCTCTCTTCACCGCCCCGGTGTGGTTCTCCGGCGTAACGCTGGTGCTCCTGGGGGTGCTGGTCCCCATGGGCCTGGTCGTGGCGATCATCTACGCCCGTGGGTACTTCCGGACCTTCTGCATTGGGGCATTGTTCCCGGCCATTCCCGCGCTGCTGGTCTCCCTGTACATGATCGCGGCGATTTCCTTCACCTCGGACTTTTCCACCTTCTTCAGCAGCAGCGATCCGGAAGATTTCCACTTCCACATTGGGGTCGGGGTCGGGGCGGCCTTGGGGCTGTTGGTCCTGTGCGGTCTGTTTGCGATGCTGGTTCGCTGGCTGGTCGAGCCGCGGCGAACCGGCTTCGTCCCACACTCCCCATGCTGGCCGTGACGCAAGCTATGATACACAAACTCTTCCTGCTCCTGATCGCGGGTTCTCTTCCGCTGGGGCTGCCGGCCGGTTCGAGTGCCGCGGGGCCGCAGTCGCAAGAGCACTTGCCCGCCGAGTTCCAGAAGCTCCTGCCGCTGCACACGAAGCTCGGGCCGCCCCGGCCGGGCGGGTGGCTGGCCCAGCACAAGGAGCCGGGGCAGTCCTACTTGTACGTCCGGCCCAGGTAATCGAGAACGGCCTTCCTGATCGCCGGCGGGTCGCAGGGGCCCGACTTCCGGTAGAGCACCTTGCCGCCGGGGGCCACCAGAATCGTGTGCGGCAGCGAGCCCTCGGACTTCCCGTCCACCGCCTCCATCAACTGGTACTTGTCGGTGCCGCTGAACTGGTAGTTTGCGGCCGACACCTCCCGTTTCTTGAGCGCTTCGAGGGCCTTCTCCTTCTCTTCCGGCGAATCGGCCGAGATCGTAATAAGCTCGAAGCCGCGCTGCCGGTACATGCGGTTGATGGTGACGAACTCGGAGAGCTCCGCCACGCAGGGGCCGCACCAGGTGGCCCAGACGTTCACCAGCCGCAGCTTCTTCCCGTCGTTTTTCACCAGCGCCCGGATGCCCTCGGCGTTGACGGGCCGGAGCGCGACCTCTTCCTTGGCCCAGGTTTCCAGCGATTTCTGGACCGAGGCCCGCTTGTCGGACCACTTGATCGAGCAGCCGAAGGTCATGGTCTTCTCCACCGGCGCCGGCTTGCCGGCCAGCAGGGCGTCGATGGCATTCCGCGTGTCGTGCGACGTGACCCGCTCGGGCTTCTCGGAGTTGTCGATCCGGCCGGCGAACCGCAGCTTGCGGGCGCGGTCGAAGACGAACACGTGCGGAGTGGCCACGGGCCCGTAGGCGCGGGAGACCTTCTGCAGCTCGCCGTCGTAAAGGTAAGGGAAGGGGAAGGCGTGGTCCTTCGCCCGGAACTTCATGTCCTCGAACGAGTCGCCCACGTCGGAGTAGCCCAATTCGTCCAACCGCAGGGCCTCGGGGTCGTTGGGCGAGATGGCCACGACGGCCACGCCCTTCTGCCGGTAATCGACCGCCAGTTGCTTGATGCGGTCCTCGTAGGCCTGGGCCGTCGGGCAGTGGTTGCAGGTGAAGACGACCACCAGGATGCGGGCGTCCCGAAAACTGTCCAGCCGGTAGGTCTTGCCGTCGGTGCCCGGCAGACTGAAATCGGGCGCCGGGCTGCCGATCTCGAGGGTGTCGGCCACCGCGAGCGGCGCGCCGCCGCCGGCAAGCCAGAGGAGCCCGGCGGCCAGGACGAAAACGAAACCAGGGGACTGTCCCAATTTTCGCGGGCACCATGCCTTGCATGGTCGCGAAAATGGGACTGTCCCCTTTGAGGCGACAGTGGTTTGACGCATGAACAACCTCCGGGAAATCATCAGAACCGCCCCAATTCCTTCTTCAGTTGATCGAGCGACCGGAAGACCGGCTGCAGGACGAACCATACACCCCAACACACGTACACCGTCACGGCCAACACGAGGACCGTGAGGACGCTCTTCCAGACGAGTGTAAACCGGCGACTCCGCCACAGCAAGGGTATCGCCAGCGGGCCGAAGATCAGGAAGAGCATCGGCAAGACGAACCACGGGCTCTCGGACCAGCCGGGCGGCCGGGCCGGCGCATCCGGGGCCGCCGGAATCCCCGGGGCCGTCGGCGTCCCGCAATGGCGGCAGTAGTTGTCCCCCGCATCCAGCACCGCGTAGCAGCGGCGGCAGACGATCTTGGCAACCGCGGGATCACTCATGCGACGGCTTTCTACCGGGAACCTGGGACTCTTGCAAAGTGCGAATTCAACGTCCCCTCTCCCTCCGGGAGAGGGTTAGGGTGAGGGCGACTGGCCGGGAAGAAGCTTGGGAAACTCGCCCGTAGCAGGATAGCACGCCGGGGGCCGAAAGTCACCCCCGCATCGTGTGCGGCAAGACGTTCCGGCAGGCGTTGGACGACAGCAAGCAGGCTCGTTTACGAGCCTTTCCGCCGCAGGCGGTCGTAGGGCCGGCGTTCACGCCGGTCACGCCACCGTACGAGCCGCAAGCTACGTCAGGCCCGTTGACGGGCCTCCTGGTCCTGGCCGGGAGCCTCGTGAACGAGGCTGACATACCCAGCCAAGGAAATCCCGGCCCGCGGACCATCCCCGCGGAACCCGGCATGAATGCCGGGCCGACTACCGGCTGCGCCGGAAACGGCCGTGAACGGCCGTGGAATCGTCTGCCGGAGAATCCTGCCGCTCGAGTTGTCCTGCGTCACCTATGACAATCCGGCCGGCCGTGCGATAATGGGAAAGGGAGGGCTCGCCATGAAGACTTCCGAAGCCAGGCGCGGTCTGACGTGGGTCGAGGTGCTGGTCGCGGTAGTTATTGTCGTGGGCCTGCTGGTGGTGCTGCTCCCCCTGATCCAGTCCATGCGCGAGGCCAGCCGCCGCAAAAACTGCATGCACCACATGATGCAACTCGGGCTGGCAATGTTGGAATACAACTCGGCGAACGGCTCCTTCCCTGCAACTGCGAAATACGAGGGGGGCC
>JBEKCP010000446.1:0-5073 GCA_050014815.1 Thermoguttaceae bacterium
GCTCAAGCCGGTCCTGGGCGGCCTGGGCATTTGGATCATCAGCACCAGCCGCGGCGTCAGCAGCGATCGCGAGGCCCGGCAACGCAAGCTCGGCGGCGAAGTGCTCTGCGAGGTCTGGTAAGGTTCTACTTGGAGAAGGCAAACTACCATGTCCCGGATCGGAAACAAACCGGTGGAGGTCCCCGACCGCGTCACGGTCTCCGTCGCCGAGGGCGTCGTGACCGTCGAGGGCCCGCGGGGCAAGCTCCACTGGGAGTTGCGCCCCGAGGTGTCCGTCGCCCACGACCAGGAGGCCAAGACCCTCACCGTCTCCCGCGCCGGCGAAGGGCGGCTGGATCGCGCGTTGCACGGCCTGACCCGGGCCGTGCTCCAGAACATGATGGTCGGCGTCACCCAGGGGTACGAAAAACGGTTGGAGATCGTCGGGATCGGGTACATCGCGGCTGTCCAGCAGAACGTGCTCCAGCTTCGGGTCGGCTTCGCCAACGAGCTCCAGGTGCCGATTCCCGAGGGGATCAAGGTGGCCTGCCCCGACCAGCAGCACATCGTCATCCAGGGGATCGACAAGCAGTTGGTCGGGCAGTTCGCCGCCGAGGTCCGTGCCCGGAGGAAGCCGGAGCCGTACAAGGGCAAGGGTATTCGTTATCTCGGCGAGCCGGTCCGCCGCAAGCAGGGCAAGGCCATGGTGAAGTAGGTAGATAAGAGAGGAAGCCGTGCAGCAAGAACGACAGATCGTCAGACAACGGAAGCGGCGGGCGATCCGCATCCGCAACCGGCTGAAGCGGGACGCCTCCCGGCCCCGGCTGAGCATCTTCCGCAGCCACCAGCACGTCTACGCCCAGATCATCGACGACCATTCCGGCCGGACGCTGGCCGCGGCCAGCACCCGCGATGCCCAGCTCCGCGCGGAGGTCCGTTACGGCGGGAACAAGACGGCGGCGGCGGCGGTGGGCAAGGCCATCGCGGCCCGAGCCCTGGAGGCGGGCGTCCAGCAGGTGGTGTTCGACCGCCGCGAATACAAGTACCATGGCCGGGTCGCCGCACTGGCCGATGCCGCCCGGGAGGCCGGATTGAAGTTCTGAAATCGTCCGTTGTCCGTGGTCAGTTGTCAGTTGCAACGGACAACTGACCACGGACAACTGACAACGCACAACGAACCTGCGATAACGTGAACCGTACGAGTATCATTTATGCCCCACGCGCCCACTGAAACGTCTACCCGCGGCGAGTTGATCGACAAGGTCATCAAGATCCGGCGATGCGCCGCCGTGGTCAAGGGAGGCCGCCGGTTCAGCTTCACCGCCCTGGTGGTCGTCGGCGACGGCCGCGGCCGGGTCGGCTGGGGTTACGGCAAGGCCAACGAGGTGCCGCCGGCGGTGGAAAAAGCCGTCAAGGACGGCGCCCGCCGCATGATCCCCATTACGATGCAGGGCACGTCGATTCCCCACGTCGTCAACGGGCACTTCGGCGCGGCCCGGGTCGTGCTCATCCCGGCCGCTCCCGGCACGGGGGTGATTGCGGGCTCGGCGGTCCGGGCGGTTTGCGAAGCCGGCGGCATCCGCGACATCCTCACCAAGAGCTTCGGCTCCACGAACCCGATCAACCTGACCAAAGCCGCCATCGACGCCATAGAGCAGCTCCGCTCCAAGACCGAGGTCGAGCGGCTGCGGGGAGTCTCGCTGTCATGAATCTCAACCAGGTCAATCGCGGCGTCCAGCGGAACAAGCTTGGAAAGCGCCTCGGGCGGGGCATCGGCTCCGGCCAGGGCAAGACCGCCGGCCGCGGCCACAAGGGGCAGAAGTCCCGGGCCGGCTACAAGGCCCTGCCCGTCTTCGAGGGCGGCCAGATGCCGCTGGTCCGCCGCGTCCCCAAGCGTGGCTTCCACAACCGGTTCGCCCTCTCGGTCGCCATCGTCAACGTCGGCCAACTGGAAGAGCGATTCCAAGCGGGGGAGGAAGTCAACCCGGTCGTGCTCAAGCGCCGCGGCATCGTCAAGGGGCAGTACGACGTGCTGAAGGTCCTCGGCAACGGGGAGTTGACCAAGGGCCTGAAGATCGCCGCCCATCAGTTCAGCGCCGCGGCCAGGGAGAAGGTCGAGAAGGCGGGAGGGCAAATGGTGGTCCTGCCCGGCAAGGCCCCGGTGGTCAAGAAAAAGGCGGCGAAGAAGGAAAAGGACGCTGCCCAATAGATGCAGTTCGTCTTGGGTCTTAGGTCTTGGTTCCGTACTCCTGCCAAGACCTAAGACCCAAGACCCAAGGCCAAGGACGATCCTTCAATGTGGGAAAAGATCCGCGTCATCTTCACGATCCCCGAGTTGCGGAAGAAGATCCTCCTGACGCTGGGGCTTCTGGCCGTCTACCGCATGGGGTTCCATGTCTTCCTGCCCATCTTCAACGCGGAGATCCTGAGGCAGCGGATGGCCGCCGGGGCGGGGCAGGGCGGCCTGGCCGACATGTTCAACTACATGGGCACCTTCAGCGCCACCCAGTTGGGCCAGGCCACGATCTGGGGCCTGGGGATCATGCCCTATATCTCCGCCTCGATTATCTTCCAGCTCCTGGCGAGCGTTTACCCGCCCCTGGAAAAACTCCAGAAAGAGGGGGAGAGCGGCCGGAAGAAGATCAACGAATATACCCGCTACGCCACGGTGGTTCTCTGCCTGGGCCAGAGCTGGGCCTTTATGCGGTGGCTCGGGTCGAGTCCCGGGGCGGTGATCCCCGCGTTCCTCGTCGACAAGCTCGACCCCTCAAGCGGCATCGAACTGAAGTGGCAACTCGTCGGCGTGCTCACCATGACCGCCGGCACCGTCTTCTTGATGTGGCTCGGCGAACAGATCGACGAGTACGGCATCGGCAACGGCATCAGCCTGTTGATCATGGCGGGCATCCTGGCCCGACTGCCCAACGCCATCGGCGACGTCGTCGGGCCGATGATAAAATCGGGCCTTGATCTGGGCGGCGGACGGGGCGAGATCGGCGTACCGACGGTGATGGTCTTGATTGCGCTCTTCATCGGCGTGGTGGTAGGCGTGGTGTTCATCAGCCAGGGGCAGCGCCGCATCCCCACCCAGAGCGCCAAGCACGTCCGCGGCCGCCGCGTCTATGGCGGAACCCGACAGTACCTGCCGCTGCGGGTCAACCAGGCCGGCGTCATGCCCATCATCTTCGCCAGCAGCCTCCTCCTGTTCCCCCAATTCCTCCTGAACATGATCGCCAACAGGTTTCCGGCCAACCTCTACCCGAGCCTCGGCTGGCTGCGGAGCCTGGAGCAGTCGTTCCACCGCGGCGACTCGTTCACCTACAACCTCCTTTATGTCGCCCTGATCTACTTCTTCTGCTACTTCTGGACGGCCATCACCTTCAACCCGAAGGACATGTCAGATAACCTGAAGAACTACGGCAGCTTCATCCCGGGTTATCGTCCGGGCCGGCGAACGTCCGACTATCTCGAAAAGGTCATGGTGCGGATCACTTACGTCGGGGCGGGCTTCCTCGCCCTGGTGGCCATCATCCCGACGATCGTCAATACCGCCATGAACGTCAGCTTCACAGTGGCCGGTTTTTATGGCGGGACGAGCCTCCTGATCGCCGTCAGCGTCGCGTTCGACCTCGTGCAGAAGATCGACAGCCACCTCGTGATGCGCAATTACCGCGGCTTGCTGGAGAAAGGGTAGGAGAGGGATTAGGGATTAGGGATTAGGAAAAGCCCCGCGACTGCGTCGCGGGGGTGGACAGTCGCTTGCGGTTTCGCCGCTTGCGGCTTCGCACGCGCCGCGGCTTCCATCAAAGGACGACTATGCGTATTGTATTCATCGGGCCTCCGGGCGCCGGCAAAGGCACGCAGGCCGAGCGGCTCGTCTCCATGTACCAACTGGCGCACCTGTCGACCGGCGACATGCTCCGCGGGGCCCGCGACGCCAAGACCGAGCTTGGCCGCAAGGCCGACGCCTTCATGTCCGCCGGCCAACTGGTCCCCGACGACCTGATCATCGACCTGATCCGCCAGCGGCTCGAACAGCCCGACTGCGGCAAAGGTTACCTCTTGGACGGCTTTCCCCGGACGATCGCCCAGGCCGAGGCGCTGGACGCCCTGCTCGCCCGGCGGGCCACCCCGCTGGACGTCGTCCTCGAGTTGCGGGTGCCGGAGGAGGAGCTGTTCCAACGGTTGGCCTCGCGGGGCCGCGCCGACGACCGGCCCGAGGTTATTCGCCAACGCCTCGTCGCCTATCGCAAACAGACCGAGCCGCTCCTGGAATACTACGACGCCCGGCGGCTGCTGGTGAGCATCGACGGCCTGGGGACCGTGGATGAAGTGTTCGACCGGGCCCGGGCGGCCCTGGACTCCCGTGCCTAGTGGTGCGACACCATTAAGATTTGACGTTTAGCGGGCGGGCTTGCCCGCCGAGAGATGCGCGGAACAAGCCGTTCTCCAACGCGGCGGGCAAGCCCGCCCGCTAAACGAACTCGAACGACATCGCCATCGCTTACCGCAGGGTCGCACGCGTGGAAATCCTTCGGTCGCCGCGAGAAATCGCCCAGATGCGGAAGGCCGGGCTGCTGGTTTGGGAGGCATTCCAGATCGCCGGCGCCCTGGTCCGCCCCGGTGTGGCCACCGCGGAGATCAACGCCGCCATCGAGCGCTACTATGCCGAACACGGCGCCGAGCCGTTGTTCAAGAACTATCCGAACACGGTGGAAGGCGGCCCCCCCTTCCCCGCCGTCACCTGCATCTCGATCAATCGCGAAGTGGTGCATGGCATCCCGGGCAAGCGAAAACTGGTCGAGGGAGACATCGTCAGCCTCGACACCGGCTGCCGGCTGGCCGGCTGGTGCGGCGACGCGGCCGCGACGCTGCCGGTGGGCCATGTCACGGCCGAAACGGCCCGCCTGGTAAACGTCACCCGCGATGTCCTGCACCTGGCCATCGATCGCATCGGGCGGCGGAAGCCCGACTTGACGAAGTTCGGCACCTGGGG
Source organism: Thermoguttaceae bacterium (assembly GCA_050014815.1). Taxonomy (GTDB): domain Bacteria; phylum Planctomycetota; class Planctomycetia; order Pirellulales; family Thermoguttaceae; genus JBEKCP01. The sequence goes on from JBEKCP010000446.1 coordinate 4,976, forward strand.
GTCTTCGTGCATCTTGCGACCGATTCCGTGGCCGACGAAGTCCTCGACGACCGAGAACCCGGCGCCGCGGACGAACTTCTGCATTTCCTCGGCCACCT
>JBEKCP010000447.1:0-5061 GCA_050014815.1 Thermoguttaceae bacterium
ATTCATTCTTGACGCCTGCATGCGGCAGGTCGAAGGTCACGTAAGCCGGGAATGCCAATGGGGTTCCGACGGAGCTTGCCTGGAGAGGGCGTCGGGGTCTTGTGTTGATCCGATCTCGTATTATTCGGGAGACTTCAACCTCTACCGCTACTGCGGCGACAATTCGGTCATCTACGTCGATCCATCGGGGCTGGCGGAGTGGCCGGCCTTACCACCGTATGACCCGGACAAGGACACCGGCGGGATGTCGTACTCAGACTGGGTGAACCAGTTCTGGAACAACATTTCGCTCCCGGCGTCACAAGCGACGCAAGCACTCAAGGACGCCTTCCTTGCCACAGCGAAAAAAGGCTGTATCGGCGTGGCTGCGGTGGCAGCCGGCTACTCAGACATCAATGAATTTATGAAGCAGCTTAACGAGGGCTACTGGACTGAAAAAAAGGCATGGGAGGTCGCGCAGAAGAAGAACGTGGAGGGCGCAAGGGACGTGTACGGCAAGAAACCCTGCGCGACGCTGGTTGCCATTCAGTTTGGCAAGTATCACTGGGACCAGAACCTCCGAAAGCCGGTCGAGTGGAACAAAGCCAACTTTGGAGAAGAGCCAGTTGACCTCACCAAGCCTGCGAACTGGGATGCGGTGAACATCGGCGTTGGCTGGGACGCCGTAAGACAGAGAGCCTATCCGTCGCCCGGCAGCTTCGACGTGCAGGTCTGGTCGCCACGACTGGACATCTGGCTCGGCGGCAGCAGGGGTGAGACCCTAGGCCAAGTGCATGATACGACGGTGTTCAGCCTCACCGAGGCGGAATTTTGGAAGCACATCGAGAGGGGGGACACGAAGAACTACGGAATGCACCTCTGGTTCGTGGTTCCTGAAAAGGCATACAACGAAAAGTGACGCGATACCCGGAGGACGGATATGCACGCGCGACTAATTCTTGCCCGTAAACGCGGCCTGGCTGCCGGCACTCTCGTGATCGTATGGCTGATTTTCGCGCCGAACCGACCCGGTGAAGGGGTGGCCGGCCCTATGTTACAGGCTGGAGAGGCGGTTCTATTCAACGGATCGCAGCAATCGACCACACCGGACCGGCGTGGGCGCAAAAGCCGGAGCGAGCGAACGGAGAGCCGCGTTCAGCGTCAAGCGACGGCGTTACTGCGAGAGGCGATGAGGCTCCCCCAGGAGATACCAACCCCGTCCATATTCCGAATGTACGAGGAACGCGGCGAGCGGATAGTCTCTCCCAAGCACGGGTACGAACAGGCGTACCTCGATGGCTGGAACGAATGCCTGTACGTAATTGGCAATACGAACGCCGGACCGCAGGGCGACATCAGGACTCCCTGCTTTGTGTCGTTCAAGAACGATATGGCGTCGGGCGCGGGTCTTTTCGCGGGGTTCGATGACTGCCAACGGCGGATAGTCTCCTTGGCGAAGATTTACAATCTTGACTTGATCCGCAGTCTCGCCAGGGAGTTGCATCGTGAAATCCCAGGCGGTGTCCCGTGGGAACGGAGGACACCTGCTCCCGCCGACGGGGCACGGGACAAAGTAGAAGGCGGCAAGACGGGTGACGGTGGGGAAAAGGTGCCGGCCGCCAAATCCAAGCAAGATAGGTAGCAGGCGGCGTCTCTGCCGCCGTGATGCACGGCCGCCAAGAAGGCTGACGGTGGAAGCCTCGGCATCGCCGGCTGCCGCGTCGGACTTCTTCGGCGCGGGGCGAGCAGAGACGAAGGACCAGGCCGGCGCGATCGACGCGCGGCTTGTGTCGGTTTTCCGAATTTGACCGACCCTCCCCCCTCTATTCCGCGGCATCGTCACAACACGCAAGCCAGATTGACCCCCGCCCCTTGCCAACATGCCGACGGTGCCTTGCATCATCGCGGGTGCAAGGGCGTGAAGTGGACAAGGCGATAGGCCGCGCGGCCGCGGGGCGTTGCCGATGGAACATCCCCGGCGCTTGCCACCCGCCGACTTCGATCTTGCGCCCCGATGCGACCAGCAACGCAAGGGCGCGACGCAACGGGGCACACGGCCAACGGCGCAGCGCGACGCGCGCATGGAAACGGGCAGAGGGTTTGCCCCTGCCCGTGCAAATCCGCCCAGAATGTTCTCGCTTCTCGGCTACCGCCAATTACACTGGGATGTGGCGATTACGCGATTGCCGGTTTAGCATGGCTTGGGGTCGCCCGGTTGCCAGACAGCGCGGACATAACCTCTCCCATGAATGCGCCGTATTGGCCGTTGCGCCGGTATCCGTTCCATCGGCCGCGCAGTTTGCGGGACAAGTCGGAAACGGAAGCTCCGCCCGGACACAACAGCTCGGCGTGGAGGGGGCAAGACCGAGCGGACACCACGCTCCTGGAAGCGACAGGCCCTCATCGCGCCGCACCGACGGCCCCATCAGGGGTCGGCCAGGCCCGCGATGCCGGCGGCTGCGTCGGGCTTCCTGCAATTGCCGGTGACGGCGGTGCGGCCCAGCCCGTGGATCGAGTTGGCGCTGCCGGATGGCACGGTCGTCCGCCTGCCGCAGCAGAATCTGGCGGCACTGGCGGTCGTGTTGCGTGCGCTGCGCGGCGAGCGGTTGGAACTGTCGGAGGGCGTGGGCGGCCATGCTTAGTCTCTCTCCGGCCATCCGCATCTTCGTGCATGCTCTGCCGACCGATATGAGGAAGCATTTCGATGGCCTAGCGTCCATTGTCACGCACTCCTTCGGCATGGACCTTCTCCGCGGCGACTACTTCGTGTTCGTCAACCGCTCGCGCAACCGCTGCAAGATCCTTTTCTGGGATCGGGACGGGTTAGTGGTTTGGGCGAAGCGCTTGGAACGCGGATGTTTCCAGATACCCAGTGGTCGGGACGGGGCGTCGCTGACGATCGAAGTCGATGCCGTGACGCTGGCCATGATGATCGGCGGCGTCGATCTCGACACCGCCAAGCGTCGCAAGCGTTATCGTGTGGCCGCCGGATAGAATTCTTGATTTTCCCTCTTGACGTTTTTTCAACGGCGGCGATGATGAGAGCATCATGGATGTCACGCTGCTTCAGGAACAACTCCGCCGCAGTGAAGAGCGCAACGAAGCGCTGGCCGGCGAACTCCGCCGGAGCGGAGAGCGCAGCGAAGCAACGGGTCGCGAAGTGGCGTCCTTGCGGGCGGAGTTCGCTTCTCTTCGCCGTGATTATGAGACTCTTGTGGAGGCCACCGGCGTGCTTGCCCGCGAGCGGGATGCGCTTCGTCAGCGGGTGGCGGAAGTGGAAGCCGTCAACAGCCGCCTGGTGGATATGCTCTGGGGACGCCGCAGTGAGCGCCGCAGCGAGTCGCCCGATCAGCAGCACTTGAACTTCGGCGACGAACCCGCCGATCCGCCCGGCGCGGCGGAGCAGGCGATCATCACGGCCGAGAGCCAGGTGGACGAGGCGCGGGACCGCGAGTTGCTGCGGCGTCTTGCGGCCCGGCGGAAGGCCCGCCGGGAGAAACAGGAACAGGGCCGCCGGGAAGAGTTCCCGCCGGACATCGAGCGCCGCGAGCGGCTCCTGGACCTTCCCGAAGACGAGAAAGAGGGCCTGCGGTGCATCGGGGTCAAGGTCAGCGAGCGGATGCGGTTCGAGAAGCCGCACGTGTACGTGGAGGTCATCAAGCGGCCTCAGTATGTTGTGCCGGGCCAGCCCGCGGAAGGGGTGCGGAGCATGCCGCCGCCCTTGGCGATCGTCGAGGGCTCGAAGTACGACTTCAGCGTGGTCGCGGCCATGGCGACGCTGAAGTTCGCCTTCCATCTGCCGACGTACCGGCAGCAGGACTGGTTTGCCCAGTGCGGTTGGTTTCCCAGCCGCTCGACGGTGAACGATCTGCTGAACTACGCGGTGGCCACGAGCGCCCCGCTGTACCAGGAGATGTGGCGTCTGTTGCTGGCGGAGCCGATTCTCTTGGGCGACGACACGACGCTGCCGGTGCTCTTGCGGGGCGCGTTGGGCGAGGAAGACCTGGCGAAGCTGACGAAGCGAAACCGTTTCCGCCAGATATTGGATGTGGGGCTGCCCGCCGACGCCCGACTGCTTCCCGGTTCGGCAACCAGCTATGCATGGTTGTACACGGGCCTGGACGGTGCGGCCCCCTACAACGTGTTTCACTGGTCGCTGACGCATCAGAATTCGGCGATCGACGGTCATTTGGCAACCTACCGCGGCATCTTCGTGGGCGACGCCTGCGGGGCCAACGTCCGCTTGCAGGAGCGTTCCGGCGGGCGGATCGTTCATGCGAGCTGCAACGCCCATGCGCGGCGGGAATTCATCCAGGCCGAGTCGAACGATCCCGTGCTGGCCTCGCAAGCGGTCTCGTTCTACCATCAGTTGTACGACGTCGAGGAGCGGGGCAAGACGCTCGACGCCGACGCGCGCCGACAACTGCGCCAGCGCGACGCGGTCCCGATCTGGGGCCGCATGCGGCAATGGCTCCAGAGCGACGCGGTCAAGCGGGCTCTGCCGCGAAGTCGGATCGGCGAAGCGATCGGCTACCTGCGGAACCAGTGGTCGGCCCTCACGGTGTACCTCAGCGACGGCCGAATCCCGATCGACAACGACCAAAGCGAGCAGATCATTCGGCCCCTGGTAGTCGGCCGCGGCAACTGGCTCTTCCTCGGGCATCCGCAAGCAGCCCCGGGCCGCCTGCAACTTTACAGCGTGGTTAGCAGCGCGCATCGTCATCATCTGGTAATCGAGGACTACTTGGACGACGTGCTCAGAAAACTGGCCGACGCTGAGCAGAACCACCCGGCGGACCTGGAACCCGGCTCGCCGTACCTCGTTGACCTTCTTCCGGACCGTTGGGCCTCGGCCCATCCCCAATCCGTGCGTCGCGATCGCATCGAGGAGCGGCAGGAGGTCTCCGACGCCAAGCGTTGGCGGCGTGCCCGCGCCCGTGTCGCGGCCCGCGCCCTTCAGGCCGCCAGGGCCCCGTAAGCCCGGCCCGTCGTCCGCTGCCCCCGCTCACTCGCCCGCCCCCGGCCCGCCCGTCCACGCCCATGCCCAACTCGGGCGCTTACAGTTTTCTGAGCACGTCATCC
>JBEKCP010000448.1:0-5058 GCA_050014815.1 Thermoguttaceae bacterium
GGCCGTAGCCGTGGCGTCGAAGATCGTCCAGACGGGGAACTCTTTCTGGATTTTGACGATATACTCGCGGTACTGCTTCTGGGTCCGCTCCTGCTCGATCTTCTTGCGGATCTCTTTCTGCGCATCGGCGAACGGGGTGCGGCCGGCCTCCTGCCGGGCGACCACTCGCAGAATGTGATAACCGGTGCTGCTTTCGAGGATCGGGCTGAGCTGGCCCACCGGCAGGCTGAACAGGGCGCGATCGAGTTCCTCGGAAACCAGGCTGCCCTTGCTCGTCCAGTCGCGGAGCCCGCCCTTGGCGGCAGTCGGGCCGTCGGACCGCGCTCGGGCGACGTCGGCCAGCGACGCCCCGGCGAGCACCTGGTTTCCCATCGCTGCGACCGCCGCGTAGGCATCCCCGCGCCTGGGATACTTCCCCAGCGATACCATCAACTCTTCCCACTGTGCCCGGGCCGGCTTCTCGAAGTCCGCCAGGTGGGCTTGATACCAAGCGAGCATCTGCTCGTGGGTAATCTCGACTTCCTTCTCGCCTTTGACCTGCTGTTGGATCCACTGTTCGGCGACGGCCTGCTCCATGAATATTCGCTTCTCGCGGTCCAGCGAGCTGCCGTGCTCGCGGAGCTTCCATTCCAGGTCCTCCCGCGACTGGACGTTCTCCCGTTTCAGCAGGACGGGCAGTTGCATCCGCTCGAACTCGCGGTTGACCATCTGCTCGATGTTGGGCAGGGCCTCCTTGGGCACGGTCCGCATGAAGTCCTGGTAGATCATCTTCCGTTCGATCTGCTGGTGGAGGAGCTGCTGGATCAACGCCCGCCGCGAGGCGTCGACGTACGAGCCGGGATTCGGATCGCCGAGGTGCTCCACAAGTTGCTGGATGCCGGCCGTCAACTCGCGAACGAGCTCGGCACGTTGTTTCTCGAAGTCCTTGGCGGGGATCTTGTCCTTGTTGCGGTTGAGCAACTCGTCGGCTTGGGCGTACAGATCACTGACGAGGACGACGTCGCCGGGGACGCGGCCGAGAATCTGCGCGCTTTCGCAGGGCTTGACATCGGCCGGCGGGAAGCGGCCGGCGGCCGGCGGATAAGGGCCGCCGGGCGGCGGCTGCGTGCCCGGGACGATCGCTGGAGGTCTCCCGCCCGGCCACGTGTCTGGCCGCGGAGGGGCCGTCGGGCAGGTGGGCGGCCCCGCGGGGTTCCCGGAACTGTTTCCCCAGGGATTTGGGGCACCTGGGCCAAATGCCGGCGGCATAAATGCCGGCGGCATCGGAGTATTGCCCGAGCCCTGCGGCAGGAAATCCTCGGCCCCAAGCGCGACCAAGCCCGTGGCCAGCACGAGGCCCGCCAGGCACGCCAGGACTGTGGTGAGTCGTTGAGCCATCATGGGTCGGGTAGACGACGTTTCAGCCCCCATCGCGGGGTTTAGCGGGCGGGCCGGGTACCCTCTGGGTGCGCCGAGTGAATCGTGGGCCAATCTCGGCGGGCAAGCCCGCCCGCTAAACCGGCTCAATTCGACAGTTTGGGTGTTTTAGCGGCGGGGATTATAGCCGTCCACCTAAGCGAGTTGCAACAGCGATTTGACCTGTCGGCGGATGGCGTCGGGCGAGGCGGCCTGCTCGTCCAAGGGCAAATACGCGCTCCGTGCGTCAACGACTCGCAGTCGTCCCCCACTTTTGGCCGCCAATTCGCGGATCCGCCCGGCCGAAGTGTAATGGAAAACGACGTACTGGTTCTCGACGCGGATGCTCTCGATGCCCCACAGGTGGGCGGCAATCCGCAACTCCGCGAGCCAAAGCAGGTGTTCCACCAGCGGCGGGGGCGGGCCGAAGCGGTCCAGCAATTCCCCCCGAAAATCCTCCAGCTCGGCCAGGTTGCCCACCCGCACCAGCCGCCGGTAGAGGTCGATCTTGAGCCGCATGTCGGGCACGTAGGACCGCGGGAAGTAGGCTTCGCCCGGCAGATCGACGTCGACCTCGATGGACTCCTTGGGTGGGACCCGTTTGAGCTGGCCGACGGCCTGTTCCAGTAGCGAGCAATAGAGCTCGTAGCCCACCATGGCGATGTGGCCGCTCTGCTGGGTGCCCAGGATATTGCCCGCCCCCCGAATCTCCAGGTCCCGCATGGCGATGGCGAAACCCGCGCCCATGTCGCTGAACTCCTCGATGGCCCGCAAACGCCGGGCGGCCGAGGGGCTGAGGTTCTTGTTCGGATCGATCAAGAGGTAGCAGTAGGCCCGGTGCTTGTAGCGGCCCACCCGGCCGCGAAGCTGGTGCAGATCGGCCAGGCCGTAACGATCGGCCTCGTCGATGAAGATCGTGTTGGCGTTGGGGATGTCCAGGCCGCTCTCGACGATCGTGGTCGCCAGCAGGAGGTCGAAGCGGTGGTCGATGAAGTCGAGCATGGTCCGCTCCAGCTCGTGCTCGGGCATCTGGCCGTGGGCGACGGCCAGGCGGGCCTCGGGAACCACCTGGCGAAGCCGCCCCACGAGGACCTCGATGTCTTGGATGCGGTTGTGCACGAAATATATCTGGCCGCCGCGATTGAGCTCCCGCAGGACCGCCTGGCGCACGAGTTCGGCCTGGAAACGCGCCACGCGGGTCTCGACCGCCAGCCGGTCCTCCGGCGGCGTTTCGAGGTTCGAGATGTCCCGGAGTCCCACCAGGCCCATGTGGAGCGTCCGCGGGATGGGCGTGGCGGTCATCGTCAGTACGTCGACGGTCTGACGGAATGCCTTCAACCGCTCCTTGACCTCCACGCCGAACCGCTGCTCCTCGTCGATGATCACCAGGCCGAGGTTGTGGAACTGGACGTCCGGCTGGACCAGGCGGTGCGTGCCGACCACGATGTCCAACGACCCGGCCCGGAGCCGCTCGATGATCCGGCCCTGCCCCCGCCGCGTGGCGAACCGCGACAGCGCGGCGATCTCGAAGGGGAACTCGGCCATCCGGGCCGTAAACGTCCGCAGGTGCTGCTCGGCCAGCACGGTGGTGGGCACCAGGACGGCCACCTGGTAGCCGGAGTCGATCGCCTTGAAGGCCGCCCGCATCGCCACCTCCGTCTTGCCGTAGCCCACGTCGCCGCACAGGAGCCGGTCCATCGGCCGCGGCTGGCCCATGTCGCGCCGGATCGCCTCGATCGTCGTGAGCTGGTCGGGCGTTTCGTGGTAAGGGAACGAGGCGTCGAACTCGTGCTGCCACTCGGTGTCGACGGTGAAGCTGATGCCCGGCCGCGACGCGCGGACCGCCTGCAACTCGAGCATCTCGGCCGCCAGGTCGGTCACCGAGGAGCGGACCTTCGCCTTCTGCTTCTCCCAGGCGCGGCCGCCGAGCCGGGCCAGCACCGGACGGCTCTTCTGCCCCCCGACGTATTTCTGCACCAGGGCGATCTTCGACACGGGGACGTAAAGCTTCGTCCGGCCCTGGAACTCCAACTCCAGGTGCTCCTCGACCAGCCCGCTCTTCTCCAGCAGCTTCAGGCCGCGGTAGCGGGCGATGCCGTGGGCGACGTGGACCACCAGATCGCCCTCGTGGAGCTCGAGGAAGCTGTCGATGACGCGCCCTTGCAGCCTCGTGGCCGGCCGGCGAACGTCGGTCCGGCGGATGTCCGTTCGGCGGAATAGCTCGGCCGAGCTCAGCAGCACGATCCGGTCCGGCACCAGCCGGAAGCCGTTTTCCAAGCTCCCGACGGGGAAATGGAGATGACCCTCGCGGGCCACCCGGGTGCCGCTGAAGACCTCACCGAGCCGCCGGACCTCGGCCTCCGTCTGGCAGACCAGAAAGACCTCCTGGTCCGCCCCCGCCTCGTCCAACTCGCTGCGGACCCGGCTAATGTCGCCGCTGAAACGCTCGACCGACTCGATCGGCAGCCGGCAGGTCGTCTCCAGCGAACCAACCGCCACGGCCGAGGCGGTGACCGACGGGAACTCGATCGCCCGCCGGAGCACGGCCGATACCGTGTGGAAGTCCTGCGGCCGCTCGATCCGTTCGAGATACCGGCGTCCTTCCGCCTCCAGCTCGCCCGGCTCGATCAACAGGAACCAACTGCCCGGCGGGAGGTAGTCGGCCAGGTGGGCGACCGGTGGGGATTGGGGATTGGGGATTCGGGCACCATGCACAGCATGGTCGTGGGGATTCTGGATTTTGGATTTTGGATTTTGGATTGGAATCTCGCTTGCGGTTTCGCCGGCACCCCCTCCGCCTTCCGCGATCGCCGTCACGTCGATCGCCTCCAGGCCCGCCAGGCTCCGCTGGCTGGATACCTCGAACTGCCGGAGCGATTCGATCCGGTCGCCGAAGAACTCGACCCGGACCGGCTCGTACCAGTCGGGCGCGAAGATGTCGAGGATGCCGCCGCGGAGCGAGAATTCGCCGGGCAGTTCCACGGCCGTCGTGTTCTGAAACCCGGCGCGGACCAACCAACCCGACAACTCGTCGGGCGAGACCTCCTCGCCCACCCGCAATCGCCGGGTCTGTGCTGCCAGCGCTTCGCGGGACGGGACCGGCTGTAGAAGCGATGGGATGCTCGCAACGATGATCTTCAAGGGCGGAGGGCCACCCAGAGGGTACCCGGCGGAAGGCGGAGAAGGGGTTGGGGATTGGGGATTAGGGATTGGGGATTGGGAGTTTCCAATTTGCAATTTGCAATTCTCAATTTGCAATTTGCAATCTTTCTTCCTCCCTCCGCCTTCTGCCCCCAGCGCCTTGAGCACCCGCAGCCGCTCGCCCTGCCCTTCGTCCTGCGGAAGCCGTTGGGCCGAGAGCGACTCGCGGACGGCAAACCGATCGGGCCGCACTGCCGTGAACAGGGCCAGGTCGTCCACCAGCGCGTCGACCTCGTCCAGCCGCGAGCAGACCACGACGAGCACGGCCGGCGCGTGGGCGGCCAGGGCTGCGGCCACCAGCGCGCACGACGATCCCCAGACTCCGTCCAGAGTCGCCGCGTGGCCGGCTTTGAGACTCGCGACGACCTCGGCGAAGCCTTCTTGCGCTTCCAGGCGGCGGACCAACTCCGAGAGTTGCCCCGCCGCGGTGGCAGGCGTAGCATCACTCGCCATGTCCAAGAC
>JBEKCP010000449.1:0-5048 GCA_050014815.1 Thermoguttaceae bacterium
GGCGGCTTTGCGACTCTGCGTCTTTGCGTGAAACCCTTTACCGTTGTGGCAAGTTCTTGGTACACTCCCTTCGTGTCTTTCCCCGTGGTCACAACAATAGGGTTTTCCCGGTCAGGTCTCGCCCATGACGTGCCAATGCCATCCAAGCCCTGACAACCGCCGCGGTTTTCTGGCCAAGGCCGCGGCCTGGGTCTTCGGGCTCTCGGCCTACGGCGTGCCGGTTGCGGCGGCCGTGGCGGCCTTCCTGAACCCCTGGCGGCAGAAGGGCCCCTCCGGGCAGTGGATCCGCGTGACGACGCTGTCTGCCTTGCCCGTCGGGGCCGCGCCCCAGCGGTTCCCGCTGGTGGCCGAGCGGACCGACGCCTGGACCCGCTACGCGGCGGAGGCGATCGGCGCCGTCCACCTCCGGCGGACCGGCGACAAAGAGGCCGTCGCCCTGAGCGCGATCTGTCCGCACGCCGGCTGCGGCGTCGGCTACGAAGCGAAAGAGTCAGGCTTCTTCTGCCCCTGCCACAAGGCCCACTTCGACCGCGACGGCAAGCGGACCGATGCGAAGAGCATCAGCCCGCGGGACATGGACAGCCTGGAGTGCGAGATCCGGAACGCCTCGGAAGTCTGGGTCCGTTTCGAGAACTTCAAGACCGGCACGACGCAGAAGATTGCAAGAGCATGAACCGAGCACTCGATTTTATCGACCAGCGGACGGGGCTGCTCACGCCCCTTGCCGACTGGCTGCGGCGGCCGGTGGCTGGCGGGCCGAAGTGGCGGTTCGTCTGGCCCAGCACCATCGTCTTCGGCTTCCTGACCCAAGCGGTCACCGGGATGGCCCTCTGGATGTACTACGTCCCCAGCCCCATGAGCGCGTGGGAAAGCGTCTACTATATCGAGCATCACGTCCAGGGCGGCTGCTGGCTCCGGGCCATCCACCACTACTCCGCGCAAGTGACGCTCGTGCTGGTCGGACTGTACTTCTTGCAGATGATCGTCCGCGGCGCGTACCGTGGGCCCCGCGAGTTCCTCTACTGGACCGTGCTCCTGATGGCCCTGGTGACGCTCGGCCTGAACCTCACGGGCGACCTGCTCCCGTGGGACCAGAACAGCTATTGGGCCACGCACGTGCGGACCGGGTTTCTGAACCTGTTGCCGGGGATCGGCGGGGTGCTGTTCAACCTGGCCGCCGGGGGCGCGGAGTTCGGGCAGTTGACGCTTGCGCGGTTCGTGGCGCTGCACGTCGGGTTGTTTACGGCGGCCTTCCTTTGCCTCTTGGTATTGCACGCCTGGCTGGCCCGGCGGCACGGACTGGAGGAGCCGGTCGAAGGCCGGCCGGCCGCCTCTTATTGGCCGGGCCAGGCGGCCCGCGACATGATGGCGTGCGCCGCCGTTCTGGCGGTCGTCCTCGTCTTGGCCGCTTGTTGCGGCACGGACCTTGGGGCCCCGGCCAATCCGGCCGAAGACCCCGGCACCGCCCGGCCCGAGTGGTCCTTCCGCGGCCTCTACCAGTTCCGCGAGCTGTTTCCATCGAGTCTGGAGATCGTGCCGATCTTCGGGATCTCCGGCCTGACGGTCCTGGTGTTCTTCTTGATGCCTTGGATCGGCCGGCGGCCTGCCGGGCGGTGGTTCAACGTGGCCTTCACGGCGGTAGTCTTCGGCGGTCTGGCCGCCTTGTCGTGGCAGTCCTACCGGCTCGACGCCCGGGATGAGAAGTACCAGCAGAATCTGGCCGCCGGCCGCGAGGCGGCCCGCCGGGTCAAACTGCTGGCGGATTCGCCGCAGATGATCCCCCCGACGGGCGCCCTGACGCTCCTGGCCGAAGACCCCAAGACGCAGGGGCCCCGGTTGTTCGAGCTCCACTGTGCGGCCTGTCACGGTTCTCCGGGCAACCCCCGGGAAGATACTACGGCCCCGGACCTGACCGCCTTCGCCCGCCGGGAGTGGTTCCAGGGCATCCTCGACCCCAAGCAGGTCGCCGGCCCGAAGTACTTCGGCAATACGAAGTTCAAGAAGAGTCCGATGGTCACCTTCGTGAAGGAGAACGCCGAGTCGTTTGACCCGGAGGAGATTGAAACCGTTGTGCTGGCGGTCTCGGCCGAGGCGGGCCTGAGGCGCCAGGAGGAGGCCGACCGCCTTGATGCCGGGAAGATCGCGGCCGGCCGGGCCCTGCTCACCGCGCGAAAGGCCGACTGCACGGGCTGCCATACCTGGCACGGCAAGGGAACGGCCCAAGGGCCCGACCTGACCGGCTACGGCAACCGGCAGTGGCTCATCGAGATCATCGGCAATCCGGCCCAAGAACGGTTCTACGGCGAGAAGAACGATCGCATGCCCTCCTACGCCGGCACCCCCTCCGACCCCGGCAGCCGGATCCTGAGCGACCGTGAGATCGGCCTCATGGCCGACTGGCTCCGGGGCGAGTGGTACGAGCCATGAAACGACCAAAGTACTGCCGCTGCGCGTTTGCGCTCGGCTTCGCTGTCTTGCTGGCCACGCCGCTTTCGGCGGCCGAAATGCACCCGTACCGGCCGGGCACGGGCGAGGGCGGGCAGCTCAAGATCGTCAACGGCATCCCCGTCCTCATCGTCCAAGGCAGCCCGGAGGAAATGGGCCGGCAGCAGGCGGCCTTGGTCGGCGACATCATCAAACGGCTGTTGCCGCTGCCGCGGCTTATCCTGCAAGCCCGCGAAGGAGATGCCGCCTGGGCAGGCGCGGCGGGAGTTGCCGCCACGATCATCAGCCATGCCTCCGAGCGTCATCGCAGCGAATTGGACGCGATGGCTGCGGCCATGACGGCCACCGCCGACCAGAAGGCCTCGCTTGCGGTGGGCAACGTATTGGCCGAGCTCCGCCGCTTCAAGCGGTGTTCGGCCTTGCTCGTCGAGCCCGAGCGGAGCGCCACCGGGCAAGTCCTCTTCGGCCGCAACTACGACTTCGCCACCTTCGGCGTCCTCGACCGCCTGGGCCTCGTGACGGTCTATCGGCCCAACGGATGCCACGCCTTCGCTTCGGTCGGGTATCCCGCCAGCATTGGGGTCCTGTCCGGTATGAACGACGCGGGCCTGGCGCTCGCCTGCCTGGATTCCGGCCCGGCAAAGGACAACTCGCCCCCGCTGGATCCGCGCGGCGCTCCCATGCTGCTGAGCTTTCGCCGCGTGCTCGAGGAGTGCGCGACGATCGCGGAGGCCGAAAAGCTCCTCCGCCAGACCAGGCATACGACGTGGTTCAACCTGGCCGTGTGCGACAGGGAGCAAGCGGTCGTGTTCGAGATTACGGCGAGACACGTCGCCGTGCGCCGATCCGAGGACCATCTGCTCGCCTCGACGAATCACTTCCGCACCGACGAACTCGGTGTTGGCGCCCGCAGCCCGCGCTATGCCAAGCTTTCGGAGTACTGGAAACGGGAGAAGCCGTTTGCGTGGACGGACGTAGCCCAGGCCATGCACGATGTCAATATGGGCAACACCACCCTTCAGACCATGGTGTTTGAGCCGGATTCGCTCATCTTGCGATTATCGCTGTACCGTCGTCCGGCGTCGGCAGGACCGCTCGTGCGGCTGGAACTCAAAGACCTCTTCTCGCCGGGGAAGGTGCGGGAGTGATAGCACTGTTGTGGCACGGTCTCCGGACACCATGCCACAACGGGGTTGCTACCCACCCTCACCGTCGGGCACCGTGCGCAGCATGGTCGCTCCCGGTGGGAGAGGGGAGTACTTGATACCGGCCGTCAAAATCTGCGAAATCGCTACAGTTTATCATGTCCCATACCGATTCTAGGACCACATGTGGTGTCATCGGTGCGGACAAGACGTCCCGGGCGTCCCCTCCCTGGAGGCCGGGGAGTATTCGTGCCCCCGCTGCGCGGAGGTTCTCCGTGCTTCCGCCGGGTCCGCCGTGGGATCAGGCGGGGCACCCGGGGTACCCGTTGGCGGGTCGCGGGTCGGGGGTCAGGAGTCAGGGGACAGGGACGGCGGGAAGAGTGAGAAAGATGTGAGCGGTGACCCGAACCTTCATCCTTCATCCTTCATCCTTCATCCTTCCGAGGAACCGCCCCTTTCCGACGACTGGGAGTTGGACGAGCATTTGCGGCATGTTGCACGGGTCCTGCGGACAGGCAAGACGGATAAGGCCAAGGGGCCGACGGGCCGATCGATGCCCGTACGACTGGATGGGCCGCACGAAATGCCGTCGGCGCGGCACAGCCAGCCGGATTGTCCCGATTCTTGTGTCATCGAAGGGGGACAGTCCCATTTTCGGGCCGACGCTTCGCGTCCATGCCCGAAAATCGGGACAGTCTCCGGACAGCCCGCCTTGGGGGCGTTCACCTGGATGTCGCTGTTGCTGGGCACAATGGCACTGGTCTGTGGCGGCATCCTGTTGGGCTGGTCGACGATCACCGGCCGCCGAGAACTCTGGACGCTTGGCACGCCGATTGCCTTGGGCGGGCAGATCGCCCTGTTGATTGGCCTCGTCCTCCAGCTAGAGCGCCTCTGGTCCGACAGCCGGCGGGCCGCCAGCCAACTGGAAAAGGTCGACCTCCAATTGCACGAGTTGCGAACGACCACGACACTGCTGGGCACGGCGCATGGCCCGTCGGCCGCCTTCTATGCCCACCTGGCCGGCGGCGCCGGTCCGGAACTCCTCCTGAGCGATCTGAAGGGCCAACTGGACCTGTTGGCCGTGCGGTTGGCGCAGGAGAAGTGAAAACAAAGGCGGAGGGCGGAGGGCGGAAGAAAGTGCGAAGCCGCAAGCGGCTCCATTCCCTAATCCCTAATCCCTAATCCCTAATCCCTACTCCTCCCCCTCCAGGAAGTTCCTCATGGCGGCGTCGTTGCCGTTGAGTTCGGCGGCCCGCCGCAAGAAGGGCGCGGCGCGGTCCGGCTTGCCGTCGAAGTGGTAGTAGACGCCCACCATGAGCGACACGTCGCCGTCGTCCGCATTGGCGTCGGCGGCCTGGAGCATCGCATCAAGCTGCTTCTTCTTGGCGGCGCTGTCCTCGCCGAAGATGTCGTCGAGGCGGAACTCGGAACTGGCCCAGCCCGGCTTCAGCTCCAGGC
>JBEKCP010000450.1:0-5045 GCA_050014815.1 Thermoguttaceae bacterium
GTTGGCATGGGGCACGCCGGCGCGGAGCAAGTCGCACAACGGGCATTCGACCTGGGGCTGCTCGACGAATGGCAGTTGCAGGCGATCTGGGCGACGCTGGGCACCCGTAGCGCGCCGTTGAGCGAACTGCTCCAACTCCTCGTCCGCCGCGAGTACCTGACCAACTACCAGGTCGAGCGGCTCGTCAAAGGCGATCGGAGCGGGTTCTTCTTCGGCCCTTACAAGGCGCTTTACCTGGTCGGCACCGGGACCTTCGCCCGGGTCTTCCGCGCCGTCCACCGCCAGACGGGCGAGACCGTGGCCGTCAAGGCCCTCCGCAACCGCTACAGCGAGAACCCGGCCCAGTTCGGCCTCTTCCTCCGCGAGGGCCACGTCGGACAGGCCCTCCGCCATCCCAACATCGTGCCGATCTACGACGTCATCTCCGAAGGCAAGACCCATTGCCTGGCCATGGAGTTCGTCGAGGGCTGGAACCTCCGGGACATCGTGAAGGTCCGCAAGAAGATCGACCCGCTCCAGGCCGTGCGGCTGGTGATCGACATGAGCGAGGGGCTCCGCTATGCCGCCGCGCAGGGAGTGACGCATCGCGACCTGAAACTCAACAACGTCCTGATTTCCAGCGCCGGGCAGGCCAAGCTGGTGGATTTCGGCCTGGCCGCTCTCGACGAGACCCTCAGCGAGGAACTACAGTCCGACGCGACCAATACGCGGACTATCGACTATGCCGCGCTGGAGCGGGCCACCGGCGTCCGCAAGGACGATCCCCGCAGCGACATCTACTTTCTCGGCTGCATCTTCTACCACATGCTCACCGGGCAGTCCCCGCTGTCGGAGACGAAGGACCGCCTCCTGCGGCTGAACAAGTCGCGATTCCTCGAGGTCGTGCCGATCCAGAAACTCGACGCCTCGCTGCCCCACTGGGTGACGCTGGTCGTGAACAAGGCCATGGCGCTGGACCCCGTGCGGCGGTACCAGACGCCCACGGCCTTGCTCACCGACCTGCACATCGCCGAGAACCGCCTGGTCGAGACCGACCAGGCCGGACAGAGCGGCGCCACCGCCGCGGCGGCCAAGACGCCGCCCCCGAAACAGTACGCCGTCATGGTCGTCGAATCGAACCAGCAGATGCAGGACCTGTTCCGTGACGGGCTCAAGCGGGCCGGGTACCGCGTATTGTTGACGAGCGATCCGGCCAGGGCGGTCGCCCGGTTCCGCCAGGATGCCACGGCCGCCGATTGCGTGATCTTCAATGCCCAGGGCATCGGCGAGCCCGCCCTCGCGATGTTCAACGCCCTGGAGGACGACGCCAAGACAAAGGCCATCCGGGCCGTATTGTTGTTGGACCCCAATCAAGAGGCGTGGAAAGAGCAGGCGAAGACGGCCCCCCACCGCCTTGTCCTGATGATGCCCCTGATGATGAAGGACCTCCGGGCGGCCCTGGCAGCACTTATCCCGCCGTCGGTTGGCTGAGGGCTGGCGCCACGCAGCCGGCCCTCCGTGTGCCGGCTACATGACTTCCAGCGGCGGCTCCTTGACGTGCAGGAACCAGCGGTCCAGGAGGGCGTGGCGGACGAACCAGCGGCGGCGCAGGAGCCATCGGGCGAGCCCCTGCCGCAGCCGCGAAGGAGGCCCCTCGACCGGCGGCCTCGCCGCCCGTGTGCCCAGCCGCGCCTCGATCCGGCGGCGGTACGGATCGAGGCGGTCCCGCCGGTAGTCGCCCCGTGCGGCCAGGATGGTCTCCGCGGCCAGGAGGCCCGACTCGATCGCCGGCCGGATGCCCTCGCCGCTGGCGGAATAGGCCAGGCCCGCCGCATCGCCAACCCACAGCAGGCGGTCGGCCACCAGCGGCCGCGTCGATTGTTCATAGAGGAGATAGGCGTGGCCGGGCAACGGCTCGGGCAACCGGCAGCGGATGCGGCCCTGCCGCCGCAGGGTGTCGCAGAAGTGGGCCACGTGCTCGGGCAACCGCCGCCGGTCCACCCGCCCCAGGCCCACATTCAAGTAGTTCCCCTTGCGAATGCACCAGCCGTAGCCCAGCAGGTCGTCGCAGAAATAGATCTCCGGGACCTCCGGCCTGACGGGGCACTCGGCCCAGGCCGCCGGGTCCATTTCGAACTCGATCTCCTGGGAGAGCACCAGCGGCCCGCGCCCACCGTCGGGGATTTTCAAGAGCCGGGCGACGGGACAGAAATGTCCCCCGGCCGCGACCAGGACCGGCGCCTCGAACCGCTCGTTGACGATCCAGGCGTTTTCGGCGGGTCGGATCGCGCGGACCGGCTCCCCCAGGCAGAGCCTCGCCCCGGATCGCCGCAGGAAGCAATCGTCGAACTCGCTCCGCCGGACGCCAAAGCTCATCGGATGCCGACTGGAGACGACGAGGCCCTCTCCGCCGATCCGCCCGACGCGGAAGCCGGTCATCGGCTGCAAGACGCGGCCGTGCCCGTACTCCTCCGGCGTCATATCGAGTTCCCGGAAGACGGCCGGCGTGACCCAGCCGGCGCAGACTTTAGGGCGCGGAAACTCGGCCCTGTCGATTACGAGGACGTTCAGGCCGCCGGCGCGGAGCCGGCCGGCGCAGGTCGAGCCGGCCGGTCCCCCGCCTATGATCAGCACGTCGGCCCGTTCCATAGACAACTAGCGCGTTCTCATGGGCGATGGTGTTGCGGGGACGCGGAGCGTCCCTTCAGTGCGTTCCCACGCGGAGCGTGGGAACGAGAGGAGGGCCGGCCAGCCGTTGCCGGGTCCAGGGGATGCTGGGGAGGCCATGACGGGCAAAGAGGACCTGGAAGAGTTGGAGGGCGCCGGTGGTGAACGCGGCCATTGAGCCCGCCAGGTAAAGCCGCCAGGCGCGAACGAACGGCTCGTCGAACATGGCGGCCACGGCCCCCGCGGCCGTCTCGAACCGGGCCAGCCACTGGTGCAGCGTCTCGGCGTAGTGCAGCCGGAGGTTCTCGACGTCCAGAACCGACAATGCCTGGGGCTCCAGCACGCCCAGCATCTCTTGCAGACTGGGCGGGTGGGCCCCCGGGAAGATCCGCCGCTCGATCCACGGGTTGATCCGGCCCGGACGGTCCCGCCCGATCGAATGGATCAGTCCGCGGCCCGCCGGCCCCAGCGAGCGGTCGATCACGCGCCCCAGATCGCCGTAATGGTCGGGGCCCACGTGCTCGAGCATCCCGATCGAGACGAACACGTCGAACCGGCCCGATATGTTGCGATAATCGTCCTCGATGAATTCGACGCGGTCCTGGAGTCCTTCGCTGCGGGCGCGGTCCCTGGCGTAGCGGATTTGCTCGTGCGAGATGTTGAACGCCTTGACGGTCACTCCGTAATGCCGCGCCATATGGAGCGCCATCGCGCCCCAACCGCAACCGGCCTCCACGACCGTCTCGCCCCGCGCAAGCCACAGCTTGCGGCAGACCAATTCCATCTTGGCCTCCTGCGCCTCTTCCAGCGTGGCCGAGGGCGAAGGAAAGTAAGCGCACGTATAGACGAGTTCCCGGTCGAGCCAGAGCTTGTAGAAATCCTCGCCGATGTCGTAGTGGTGGTGGATGTTGGCTCGCGAGCCGCCGGGCGTGTTCGCGTGGGGCCGGCGCCACCGCCGCGGCGGCTTCTCCAGCGGCCACATCGTGACGTAGACCGTCTCCAAGAGCCGCACCAGGTCGCCCTCCACCTCGATCCGCCCCGCCATGTAGGCGTCGCCGAAGTGCAGATCGGGCTGGATGGCCAATCGCCAGAGCGTCGGCCGGTCGCGGACGATCACGCGGGCAACGGGGGTCCCGTGGCCGCCAGCCCGGTGTCCGTCCCAAAGTTGGATCTCGATCGGCGGGTGGCCCAGGGCGACCAGCAGCCGCCGCACGAGCCATCGCTCCACGGCCCAGGCAGGGCCGCCGCGGACACCGCCAGTCGGGGCCGACGCCACCGCGCGGTCCGCCATGGTTCCAATGGGGAAAGGTGAGCGGCGGGGCAACCGCCGCGGGGACGAAGACTTGCCCGGAGCCGAAGGCCCGGAAGAAACGGACGAAGACATGCCACAACTCCTCGAACGTCGCTCAACCCGGATTGTTCATCAGCTTGATACGTATTTTACTATAATGGGCAAGCCATACAATACCCCGGGCCGAGGGTGGGCGGTGTGCCACCGCTTGCCCGTGGCCCGGCAACCCGTTATCCTGGGCTTTGTCGGAAAAGTCCATACCAGCCCGAAGCGCAAGCGAGGGAATTGCATTGTTTCGGTCCCTCGCTCGCGCGTCGGGCTAGTGAGCCTGGCCACGAATAAGCTTCTCCGCCCCAAAATCCCCCAGGAGAGTCCCCCATGTCGTCCCATTTTGCCAAGTCCGTCGCCGCGTGCATGCTGGCGATGGCGATCGCCGGGGCCCGCCTCGCCGGCGCCCAAGACAACCCGCCGCCGCGATCCCCGGCGGTGAAACCGTCCCCAAAGCTGCCGTTGGGCACGACCACTACCTGGTCCCCTCCGACCGACTACCTGATGGTGCCCGGCTTCTGGTCCCTGGGACTGAAGAGCGTGCAGAAGGAAGTCGGGTTGACCGCCGAGCAGAAGGCCAAGCTCAAGGAGATATCGGATGCCTACCAGTCGGCGGTCCGCCGGAGTTTCGGCCAGCTCGAGAATCTCCCGCCGCAAGAGCAGGAGAAGAAGCTTGCCGAGGTCCGCGAGGAGGCCGGCCAAATGATCCAATCGACGCGCAAAAAAGCGGCGGCCGTACTCACGCCCGGGCAGGCCGCCGCCGTCCGCAAGATCGACTTCCAGCTCCGGGCTGCCAGCTACCTGGCCGCTCCAAACTTCCAGGATGAATTGGGACTGACCGACGACCAGCGCCTGCGGCTCCGGCAGATATTCGACGAGTCGCAAGAGAAAGTGCAGCAGGTCCAGCGGGAGACCGGCACCCGTGCGCTGGACGTCTTGACTCCCCAGCAGGCGGAGCAGTTCCTCGAGCAACTGGAGAAGTCGCAGCCGGGCACCCCGCGCTGAGGTGGTTTTGCATTCCCATCAACGTTTAGCGGGCGGGCTTGCCCGCCGCGTAGCG
>JBEKCP010000451.1:0-5024 GCA_050014815.1 Thermoguttaceae bacterium
GGTCGTAAGCTTTCACTGCCGCATTACTTGGGACGATTTTCCAAAGCGTTAACCGGACAGTACTGATTTTGGATTTGAGATTCGGGATTTGGGTTGGGGCTCGCTTGCGGTTCGCCGCCTTACCGGCCCCCGCTCCGATTGGAGCGGTGCGCTTCGTAGAGCGCCAGGCGGCCCCGGATCTCGGCGGCCAGCTTGTCTCGCCCGGCAGAAACGGCCAACTGGATGGCCTCGCGGGCCGTGGCCGCGGCGTCGTCGAAACGGCCGGCCTGGTCATAGGCCACTGCCAGGATGTCCAGCGGCCCGGGGTCCCGCCGGCCGGTCAATTCGCAGGCCCGTTGGGCCGACCGCACGGCCTCCTCTGTCTTTCCCTGGGCAATGAAAACGTAGGCCAACCCGGCGTAGGCGTCGGCATAGCCCGGCCTGGCCTGAATGGCCTTCTCGTAGTGCTCCGCGGCCTCGCCGAATTCTCCCCGCGCCACCAGCGTGTTGGCCAGGTTGTCGTTCGCTTCCGGGTAGTCGGGATTGAAGTCGAGGGCCTGCCGATAACGCCGGATGGCCGCCTCGGTCCTGCCGAGTTCCCTCAGGGTATTGGCGAGGTTGTTGTACGCTTCGGCGTAGCCGGGAACCATGTCGATTGCCTTAAGGTATTCCCGCACGGCTTCTTCTTTCCGCCCTTGCCACGTCAGCACGTTTCCCAGGTTGCTTTGCGTGATCACATTTCCGGTCGTCACGGCCAGCGCATGGCGGAAAAGGCTTTCGCTGTTGGCCCAGTAGGTGGTCTGCCTGTACGTCAGCCAGGCGCAAGGCAGCAGAACGGCGGCGGCCAGGAGGGCCAGCACGGGTTTTCGGCAGGGCCATCGTGCGGTCAGATCGGCGGCGCCCCAGGCGGCCATCACATACAGGCCGAGCGAGGGCAGGTAGGTGTATCGGTCGGCCATTTTCTGGGCCCCGACCTGGACCAGCCCGACCACCGGCACGAGCATTCCCACGTACCACAGCCAGCCGACGGCAAGATACCTGCGGCCCCGCCAGGCGGCCCAGCCGGCGGCAGCGGAGATGGCCAGCAGCAAGGCGGCCGCGGCCATCGCGGGACCCGGGTGGATGTCTTCCTTGCGAAGGGGATAGAGAACGGCAAGCCCCGCCGGCCACAACGTCTTGCCCAGGTAGCCGGCGTAGGCCAGCAGGGCATTTTCGATGCGCTCCGCCAAGGAGAACTTCTCCGCACCGACCCATGCCGCGCTGGCCCGCTGAACGACAAACGTGACGTAGCTCGATATGGCCGACAAGGCGAAAAATGGAATCTTTTCCAGCACGAGCCAGGACCAACCGCCGGGCATGCCCGCCAGTTTAGCGGGCGGGTTTACCCGCCGAGTGCGGCGATGGCGTCGCTTCGGCAAAGAGGGCTCCGTACTGTTCTTCCCAGCAGCGCGGTCTTGGCCGCCTCTTTCATGGCTACTGCCCGCAGAAGAATACTTCTGAGCCCTGACCCCTGACCCCTGGCCCCCGACCCCCGGACGCAGTCCGGGGGCTTTGACCCCTGATCCCCGACCCCTCTTCAGAGGCCAATAGTCCAACAGCAGGAACACGCAGGGGAGCGTGACGAGCATCGGTTTGGCCATGAGCCCCAGGGCGAAGCAAACCAGCACCAGGGCATAGCGCCACGCGCGGGGCCGCCGGGCGTACGCCCCGTAGGCGGCGATCGCCAGCAAGCCAAACAGCGTGCTGAGGACGTCTTTGCGCTCAGACACCCAGGCGACCGATTCCACGTGGAGCGGGTGGAAGGCGAACAAGGCGGCCGCAGCGGCGCTCGGCCAGGCGGCCCCGGTGAGCCGCCGGAGCACGAGAAACACGAGGACTGAATTGGCCAGGTGAAGGACGAGGCTGCTGAGGTGGTGGCCCGGGGCCCACAGCCCGAACATCGTCACGTCCAGCATGTGGGAGAGCCAGGTGACGGGGTGCCAGTTGGCCTGGTGCTCGGGATCGGTGCCGATGGCGAAGGCCCAT
This sequence comes from Thermoguttaceae bacterium, assembly GCA_050014815.1. Taxonomy (GTDB): domain Bacteria; phylum Planctomycetota; class Planctomycetia; order Pirellulales; family Thermoguttaceae; genus JBEKCP01. The sequence continues at coordinate 2,005 of JBEKCP010000451.1, forward strand.
GCGACCGTGTCGCGATTCAGCCCGGCGCACACGTGCCGATTCTGCTGAACGTACTCCCCGCCGTGGAAGTAGACGTAGCCCCCGTCATCGAAGTAGACGAAGTTCGCCTTGGAGATCCCGCCGCACAGGTAGGCTGCCGCCGTCATCAGGACGAGGCCACAGCAGATCAATACGTCGCGGCGCATGGCGGTAAGCGGTGCGAAGCCGCAAACGGCTCTTGTTCCTAATCCCCAATCCCCAATCGCCTCTCCCCTACCGGCCGGGCCGGGGAATCAGGCCGAAGTCGAGCCCCAGGACGAAGATCATCAAACCGAGAATGAACGCCAGGCCAATGTAGGTGAGGATTTCCTGGACCCGCTCGTCGGCCGGCTTGCCCCGGATACCCTCGTAGAGCAGGAAGACGAAGTGGCCGCCGTCCAGCAGCGGAATCGGCAAGAAATTGAGCACGGCGAGGTTTGCGCTCAGCAGCGTGAGGAAGAGCAACAGGTTCCCAGGGCCCCGCATCGCCTCGTACAAGGCGACCTTGATAATCGTCCACGGACCGCCGAAATTGCGCGCCGAGACCCGGCCGGATCCCACGCTGTTGAGCATCCGGTAGACGGCCAGCGTCGCACGGATCGTGGCAGACTTGGCGAGTTTGAGGGCCTGGCCGGTGCTGGAGGCCTTCTGAACGATCGACTTGACCTCGAAGTGCCAACCGCGATCGGGATTGAACCAGTCGGCGGCGGCGCCCGGTTCGATCACCTTATTGGTTTTCTCGCCATTGTGCGACCACTCGAGATCGACGGTCGTTCCCGGTAGTGTCGCCTGGACTGCGTGGAAGAAGCAAGGCCAGTTGGGCTTCTCGTGACCGAACGGGAATGTCTCGTCGCGTCCATACAGGTCGGACAGGTCGGAGGGGCCGTACTTCTGATCGAACTGCTCGAAGGCCTCGCCGGAAGGCGGATGGATCGTGGCACTTTCGATCACGTCGCCCGCGCGGAGGCCGGCCTCGGCCGCCGGAGAGCCCGGCTGAACCTCGCGGATGGTGTTGAGCACCTTGTAGGCCGCGCCCAGTTCAGGCAAGGCGACCGGACTTCCCGGGCTGATGGGCGGGCTCGGCTGGTCGGGCTCACGGAGCGTTACCTTGATGGGCACCGTGCCTTGCCGGTCCTTGCCCGAGACGCCCAGCGTCACCGTCTGTCGGGCCCGGGTGCGAAACCAGTCGGGCAATCGCATCGGGTCGGCGACGGGGCGGCCATCCAGCGTCTGCAGCACGTCGCCCGGTTGGAGACCCGCCGCCAGGGCCGGCGAGTCGGCCTGGATGGCCGTGATCTCGCCCATCTCCATCAGCAGGCCGAACTGCTTGACGGGGTGGGGGGCGACGCGCATCTTCACTTCCTCGCCTTGCGGCGTCTCGCCACCCTTGTTCGAGTCTGCCCGCCGGGCCGTCACGTCCACAGGCCGATCGGGATGAAGGGCGAGGTACTGCAGGATTTGCGAATAGCGGTCGATCGGCTCCGCGTCGAGGCGGACCAGTCGGTCCCCGCGCCGGAAGGGCGGCTGGGCCTCGGCGGCGGGCGTGCCCGGCCGAAACGGCAGCGTCTCCCCGTGCTTCGCCAAGATGGGCTCGCCGGCGGGGGCGATTCCGACGTTGGGTCGCCCGCCACTGAGCCGGGTTGGTACGTTGAAATCCTCTTCCCGCGGCTTCCCCGGGCCGGGCCGCTGGACGACCATCGCGACGCTATCTCCGCCGCTGAGCACGATCGCCTCGGTCAACTCGTTGAACGTCTGGATTCCTTCGCCGTCGACCGCGGTGATTTCGTCGCCGCTTTGCACGCCAGCCTTCCACGCCCCGCCGCCAGGCGCAACCTCGCCAACCGAGGCGGCCGTCTGAACAACGCCGAGGCCGAAGGCGATGACCGCCAACACGAACGCGAAAATCATGTTCATGATGACGCCGGCCGAAATGATGGCCATTCGGCGGGGCACGCTCTGGGCCAGATAACTGCGGGGATCGAACAGGGTCCGCTCGGCCCCGGCAAGATCCGCCCCGCCGGCGTCGGGGGCAAGATCCCCCGGACGCAGTCCGGGGGCTTTCGCGGGCGATTGACCGGCGTTCTCCTTGGCCCGCTCGATCTCCTCCCGAAGCCGCGCCGGATTGTCCTCCTGACCGAGCATCTTCACGTAGCCGCCCAGCGGCAGGATGCCGATGCCGTACTCGGTCTCGCCCCGGCGGAAACGGCCCAGCCGAAGGCCGCCAATGTCGAACCCGAGGTAGAACTTCTCGACCTTCACCCCGCACAGCTTGGCCACGGCGAAGTGGCCCAACTCGTGAACGAAAATGACGAACCCCAACCCCACGGCCACCTCCAGAACGGCCAGCCACGGGTCCAGTGTCAGCCAACTGACGGCAATCAGGCACATATCCAATGCAATACCTCCTTGCGGGCCCAGCGGTCAAGCTCCAGCACGCGACTGAGTGAAGGGTCAGGGTCGAAGTCGTGGTTCTCGAGGACCTTGCGGCAGGCGGGGACAATCTCGGCGAAGCCCATCCGGCCATCGAGGAACGCCGCCACGGCCGCCTCATTGGCCCCGTTAAGCACAGCGCCGGCAGTGCCGCCGCGGCGGGCCACCTCCAGTCCCAACCCCAGGGCCTCGAATCGCTCCAGGTCGGGCGGCTCGAACCGCAGGTCGATTTGCCGCCCCCAGTCCATCTTCGCCGCCGCGCCCTCCGAGCGCCGCGGCCACGTCAATGCATATTGGATGGGCAACTTCATGTCGGGCGGGCTCAGTTGGGCAACCACCGACCCATCCACGAATTCTACCATGGAATGCACGATCGACTGGGGGTGAATGACAACCTCGATCTGGTCGCTCCGCAGCCCGAACAGCCACCGAGCCTCGACCATCTCCAGGGCCTTATTCATCAGCGTGGCCGAGTCGATGGTCACTTTGGGCCCCATATCCCAGGTGGGATGGGCCAGGGCCTCGGCTACGGAGACCCGGGCCAGTTGTTCTGAATTATACGCACGCAGCGG
>JBEKCP010000452.1:0-4995 GCA_050014815.1 Thermoguttaceae bacterium
GGTCCAGGCGCCGCTCGGGCCGGCCGGGCCGTGCGCGGTGGCCGTGATCGCCTGCGGGACGCCGTCGATCTCCGCCAGCGCCGGCGAGATGTAACTTGCTTCCCAACTGCAGGTGATCATCCCCGTCACGTAAGGCGACCGCCAGGCCACCACGCCCGTACCGCGCTCGAAGGCCACGACGCCGCCCCGGCGGCCTTGCGGGGCGACGACGACGAGGTTCTTCCAGAGCGCCGGGTTCTGGGCGAATCCCCATTGGGGCACGACGCCGTCGAAATCCTTCGCGAGGTCCGCCCGCCAAACGACCTGCTGCGTCTTGCGGTCGAGGCAACTCAGGCGGCCCGTCGTGCCGCAGACGAAGACGTAATCCCGGTCTACGGCCGGCGTAGCGCGCGCGCCGGGCGGGGCGATCTTGTTCGGCGCCCTGTCGGCGAACCGCCAGAGCTCCCTGCCGCTGGCCAGGTCCAGGCAGAGGAGGATTTCCTGGTCGCCGGCCTGGTCGAAGAGAAACACCTCGCCGCCGAAGACTGCCGCGCCGGCAAAGCCCTTGTGAAGCGGGACTTTCCAGAGGAGCTTGGGGCCTTCGGACGGCCAGGAGCGGGCCAAGCCGGTCTCCGGCGAGGTGAATGCCCGTTGCAAGCCGCCAAACTGCGGCCAATCCGCGGGAAAACATGCCGTTGCGGCCGCGAGCCAAACAATCGTCAGGCCCATACCGCGATACCACGCGCCGTCGATCCTGCTAGCGTCACGAGAGAACATCATTTGGTCTCCTGTACCCTCCGCAGCAAACCTTGCACCGTAGGATCTGCTTACCTGGAGCCAGCAGTAAAGTAAGACCTCGACTCGCTCGGCTCCTCGCTCGGCAAATGCATGCGGACTCCTCGTCTTTTTCGTCGTTTGCTCCCCGGCGTCCTGTTGGCTCTGATCAGTATAATCGAAGAACCTACCCGTTTCCCAGTAGTCCCTCGTGTCGGCGCAGGATACCCAGGAGACTTCGATCAAGCACCCGCTGGTCGGGCGGCCGGTTCTTCAGCACGATCCACGGCGCCTCGGCCTGGCCCCGGAGCCGCTTGGCCTGGTTTGGTTAAAGTAGGTTGCCCGGCATCCATGTGGCCGAAGAGGTCTGTCTTCCCGTCGCACACCGGCAGGTGGTCGGGCTATCTAACCCGCGTCGGTTGGGCACGCCGACGCGTGCTGGAAAGGACCTTCGCTGCGGCGGAGGGGGGTGACCGACGCAGGTTGGCGGGCTGAGGTCGTTCCGATAAGTCGGGCAAATATGGAAAGCGAACAAGCGCATCGCCGCTTGCTTTCACGGCTTCGCCGTGTCGCGAGGGAGGCTCAGGGCGTACAGATATCTCAGCGACGCGACGTACAAGATTCCGTTGGCCGCGACCGGCGAGCTGTAGCAGCCGCTGGGGATCTTGATCGTGTGAAGAAGCCGCTTCTCCCGGCCGAGGGCGAAGACGAGCAGTCCGTGGCTGGTGGGCGCGTAGAGACGGCCGTCAGCCACGAGCGTCGAGCCCCACACCCGGCCGTTGATTTCGTGGGTCCAGCAGCCTTCGCCGGTACGAGCGTCCACGCAGTGGATCGCTCCGAACGTCTCGCCGACGTAGACCAGTCCGTCGGCCACGGATACGGTGGACATGCTCCGCCCGATGTGGCCGTGGCTCCAAACGAGGGTCCCCTTGGCCGGGTCGATACAGGCGAGGTTCCCCTTGCCCTCGCCGCGGTTGGGATCGCGGCCGATGGTGACGTAGACGCGGCCGTCGGCCACTGCCGGCGTGCCGATGATCTCGCTCGGCCCGTTCTCCTGCCGGTACGAGACGGGCTTTCCGTTGCGGAACTTGCACTCCGGCGGCACGCAATCGACCGCCCAGACTTTCTTGAGCGTGGCCACCTTGCCGTCGGCCGGCGGCGTGACCGGCTCGAAGGCATAGCAGAGGCCATCGCCCCCGCCGAAGAGGATCAGGCTCTTGCCGCCGACCTGGCAGAGCGAAGGGCTCGACCACTGGCCCTTGAAGAGCCGCGTGCCGATCCGCTCTTCATCCTCGGCCACCAGACGGCCGGTCCGCTTGTCCAGCACGATCAGGCTCGGGGCCAGCGGGTTTAGCACCTTGTTCTCCGCTCCGTTGATCCCGTTGCCCGTGCAAGCGTAAAGATAATCGCCGTAGAGGAGCGGCGAGCAGGCCGTGGCGTCGTGCGGGTGGGCGTCAAGCTGCTCGAAGATGTTGTATCGCCAGATGATGTCGGGATCCGTCGGACGGAGCTCGACGATGGGCCGCTTTCCGGCGGGGGCGTCGTCGGCCGCGGCCAGGTACGCCGCCTCGTCCAAGAACGGCCCGTCGTTGCCGTTGGCCAAGCCGTCCACGTCCAGGCACAGCACATCGGTGCGATCGCTTACCACGTACGCCCGGTTGCCCTCGACGGCAACCGAGGAGCAGACGCCGTAGCCGTTGTCGCTGTGAGGCGCCCGTCGTTCGGGCAGCCGCGGCATCGCCAGGTCCCAGAGGAGCTTGCCGGTCTGCTCGTCGAGGCACAGCAAACGGCCGCCCGCGTCGTTGCCGTTCCAGGTGGTCTTGCCGTCGCGGGAAACAATGTTGTTGGTGCCGACGAAGACCTTGCCGCCGGCAACGGTGGGGGTCCCGTGGGTCCGCACGCCGAGCTTCACCGCCCACTTGACATAGAGTCCGCTCAGCGGCTCGCGGGCGGATTTTTCCTTCTCGCTGGCGGGCTGAAAGCCGTCGGGAAGGCCTTTCTCCCGCGAGACCATGTTGCGCTCGGGCGTCCCGCCCCACTGGGGCCAATCTTCCCCCGCCGCCAAGCTTCCTGTGAGGACCATCGAACCGAGGCAGACCAGCAGAGATCCTTTCAAGAGGCTTCTCCTTATCGAACGGCAGCGGGGGCCGCTGCGGGCAAGGGGTGGATTGGCGGGAACCGGCTTGTAGCCGGCCGGATAAACGGGGGGAACCAAGGCGGATTGTCGAACACGCTATCCAAGAGTATAACCGCTGCACTCGCCGTCCACAACACGCCGAAGTTGACGCGGACCCGGCCAGGATCGACAATGGGGCAAGTAGGGTGGGCACCGCCCACCGAGCGCACGCGGTTGCGGTGGGCGGTGCCCACCCTAAATTGAACCGGCACACGGCAACTTTGAGGGATCGTCGATGCAACGTGAAATGCTCCTGCTACTGGTGATTGTCGCTACGGCGCTGTTGTCGCCCGGAGATTGCCCCGGGGCCCCGCCGGGCGAAGCCGCGGCGGCTGACGATTGGCCCCAGTGGCGAGGCCGCGACCGGGACGGCCACGCTGCGGCCCTACCGCGGAAAATGCCCTCCTTCAACCTGTTGTGGAAACAGCCCGTCGCCGGCGCCTGCGACGCCGGCATCGCCGTGAGCGCCGACCGCCTCGTCATGCCCGATCACGACGAGAAGGAAGACACCTACCATTGCTACGACGCCGAGAAGGGCACGGAGATCTGGACCCGTACCTTTCCGAACGACCGCGAGATGGACTACGGCGCCGGCCCACGGGCGACTCCGCTGATTTGCACGGGCTCGGAAAAAGGCAGGTGGGACGCCTGCACCACAAAGGTCTACGCGCTGAGCGCCTTCGGCGAGCTGCACTGCTTTGATCTCGCGACCGGCAAGACCGTCTGGCAGAAGGATTTCGTCAAGGACTTCGGCGCCCGCGAGGCGCCCAAGTGGGGCTTCTGCGGCTCGCCGTTGGTGGCTCGGGGAAAGTTGATCGTCAACCCGGGCGGCAAGGCGGCGGTGGCGGCGCTCGATCCCGAAACGGGCAAGCTGCTCTGGCAGGGCGAGGGCGGCGGGCCCAACTACTCCAGTTTCATCGCTGGGCGCTTCGGCGGCGTCGATCAAGTCGTCGGCCACGACGACGCCTCGCTCGGCGGCTGGGACCTCGCCACCGGCAAACGCCTCTGGTCAATCGCCATGGAGCAAGGCGCCGGTTTCATCGTTCCCACGCCGGTCGATATCGGCGGAAAGCTACTTGTATCCGACCACAACAACGAAACCCAACTCTTCGCCTTCGGCAAGGATGGCGCGATCGTCGCCGATCCGATCGCCAAGAGCGAGGACATTGCCCCCGAGGTGATCACTCCGGTCGTGGCGGGCAACCTGGTGCTCGGCCAGGCGAAGAAGCTGGTCTGCCTGGATGCGGCCGACGAGCTGAAAACGCTCTGGACCGAGCCGGCCAAGGTCTTCAAGAGCGATTGCCACCTGATCGTCGCCGACGGCATCGCACTGGGTCTGAACAACCGGGGCGAAGCCGTCCTGCTCTCGTTCGATCGCAATGGCGCGAAGATCCTCGGGCAGGCCAAGCTATGCCAGCGGACGCTGATGCACCCGACCGTCGCCCTCGGGCGGCTCTATCTCCGCGACGGCGAGTTCCTCTACTGCTATTCGCTGCGAGGCTAGGGAAAAATATGGCGAATCGAGCACGTCAGCATTTGCGTGGAGGCGAAAAGGAATGGAACGGTATCCGAAAGGCGACGAGATCGAGCTGCCCACCGAGGCGCAATGGGAATACGTCTGCCGCGCCGGGACGGCCGGCCCGCTGTTCTACGGCAATCTGGAGAGCGACTTCTCCGCGTTTGCCAACATGGCCGACGCGACCATGAAGGAGCTGGCTATGAACTGTCCACCTTGAAACCCACTCCCCAATCCCGAACCTCGACCCGAAGCCGATCGTCGTGCTGCGTTAGCTCGACCTTCACCTTCTTGCTCTTGCTGTGGCGGCAGGCGTTGGTAATGCACTCCTGTCGCATCCTAATTAGTTTCTGTTGCGGAAGATGGGGAGCCGGTTTTTCGGCGGTCGGGCTTGCATAAAAAGGACGCATCCTTATCCTTATGGCAATGTCACTCACACAAATGCCAAGGAGAACAAGGATGCGTCGGAAGATGGAAGCCGTGTTGTGTTTCGAGTCCAGCGACGATGGGTTGCCCAGGATCGTTCGTGACTATCGTGCCAGATACCGGG
>JBEKCP010000453.1:0-4992 GCA_050014815.1 Thermoguttaceae bacterium
CCCTGCCCATGCTTGGCCTCGTGGACCAAAAGGAAACGATCGCCCGCTCGAACGACCACCAAGGCGAAGAACCACGTCGGGATCGGCTCACGCGGCATAATCTTCCTCCCAGATATCCATGGTTCAGCAGCAGCCTCGGTGGCTCAGCATCAGACATGGGCCGCTTCCAGGCCTGGTCCGGCATGATGTTTACTGGAAGTGGTGCCAGCGGCCGGGCGGCCAATAGGTCCATCGGCCGACTCCAATCACGGCATCCGCCGGAACCACGCCCCAGAACCGCGAATCCTTGCTTCGAGAGCTATTGTCGCCGAGCACGAAATACTCTCCCTCGCCGAGGCGGATGGGATGTCCAGTACATCCCCAGCCCGCCTCATGTCCAGCCAAAGGGATCTGGCTGAGATTGCGGTAATAGATGTCCTTCCAGAGTACGACTCGGGCAAGGGTCACATTGCACCGGCTTCCGAGAATCGCGAGGCGACACGGTTCGCTGGCCTCCTTCAATCGCAGTTTGACACTGGCGAGATCCTGGGGGCCGACCACCGCAGTTACGACAACGTGATTGCCTTCCATCACGTAGGCTTGGCCGTCGCGAACCGCAAAGCCTAACTGGCGTACGGCGGAGAGCGGGCCCTGGAGTTTGCCGTGGGCTACCCTCTCGCGGCCGTCTCCTTCGTCCGACGTGCCCGGGGTCACCGGCATGGTCATTTCCACCTGCCCGGCCGACGAGATTCTGGCCATCACCTTCTGGCCGCGAAACTCCCATCGCAACTCCAGGTTTCCTTCGCCGGAGAATCCCTTCAGGTCACAAACGAGTTTGATGTCGCCAACCAACGGCGGAGTGTTCTCGGCAAGCCCCGCACCGGGTTCCTTTTCGTTGTAAGCGATCTCATCGGTGAGCCGCCCAGAGAACACCATCGCATCGCCCGTCACGTCCATTCCCGTGAACTGCCACTGGCCGTCGCCGAACTTCCAATGGGAAGACGATCCCTCTGGCTCCCAGTGGGAACTGCCGGGCAGCATTCGTTTCGCCACCCGGCTGCTGTCGTGAACGAAAAGCCACATGTCCTGCGATTGGGACGGCTCCTTACACAGGCGGCTGCCGTTGACGAAAATGTCACCATCGGCAATTTCCACCGTCTCGCCGGGCATGCCCACCACGCGCTTGACGTAATTCACCCGGCGATCTTCGGGGTACTTGAATGTGATCAAGTCCCACCGGTGCGGCTGGCTGATCTTATCGACCAGGATGCGGTCGCCTCGCAGTACCGGATCGTGTGGACCAATTTCGCTCGGCTGACCACAGTTCGGACAAGCGGCATGCACGGGTTCTCTGCCCCGCTGCATCTCCGCCCACCTCGACATACTGACGGCATACTCCATGCCGCAGTTCTGGCACACCACGTCGGCATGGGCGCCGTAGATGGTAGGGGCCATAGCGCCAGTCGGCACCACGAACGCCTCCAACAGCTTCCATTTCACGAGGAAGGCGAGCAGGTAGGCGAAACCGTCCGAAGCAGCCATTGCCAAACCTCCGATTTCAGAGAGTCTTGTCGAAAAGGTGCGGAACACCAACGGACTGCCTACCCGCCGCCGTCTTCTCCAACACCAGCCAGTCCGAACCTACGATCCATTCTATCAGGGGGTGGCCACCGGAACCACCGGCAAGGCGGCCGCGAAGCGACTCTGCGGCCAACCCAAACCACAAACGGTAGCATGGCCAGATGCTTTACTGTGTCCTGGCAACGCGGAACCCCATGATGTCGAACAAGACGCACGGCACGGCTCCGCTGCGACTGGCGGAACGGGTCTGGTGCGGCAGGTTGGACCAGGAACCGCCCCGATAGACGCGGAAATCTCCAATGCCTGCGCCGGGTGGGTCATCTGTGCGAGATTTGCCGTAATCGCCGTACCTATCCTCGCACCACTGCCATGCGTTCCCGTGCATGTCGTAGAGTCCGAAGGCATTGGGCTTGAATGAACCCACCGGAGCTGTGAACACATAGCCGTCGCTGGCCTTGAGCGCGTATTTCCAGTCCGGGAATTTCGCCTTGAACGTCGCGTCAGCCACGTTGCCGACCTTGGCCAGCGTCTCCGGATCGTCGCCACTACAATACCGCGTCGTCGTCCCGGCACGGCAGGTGTATTCCCACTCGGCCTCCGTGGGCAGTCGGTAGGTCTTGCCTTCCTTGCGGCTGAGCCACTTGCAGAAGGCCACCGAGTCATTCCAACTCACACTGACCACGGGGTGCTCGTCAGTCTGTTCAAAACCTGCGTTTCGCCAGGAGTATTTCTCGTTGAAGTCGAACTTCTTGGTGTCGGGGTTCAAGCCGTAGGCCCCCCGCTTCGCTCCCTTCTCCGCGTCGGTCTTATAGCCGGTGCCATTGACAAACTGTCGAAACTGACCCCGCGTGACAGGGTAGATACCAAGATAGAACGGCCTCGTGATTCGCACGCGGTGCTGTGGATACTCGTCCTTGAAGTAATCTGCATTCAGATCTATGCCGTAGGTCTTGTTAAAGAATGTCGCCGTGGCCTCCGCTGACTCGCCGTTGCCCAACATGAATTCTCCGGCGGGAATCAGAACCATCTTCAGCTTCACGCCTTTGCCTAAGTCCACTGTGAGTTCCCTCGGAGGGCGATCGGGCTTGCTGTCTGCACCAGCTTGCGTTGCCACGCTCGGCTTCGTCGGCTCGACTTGGTTGCTGCAACCGGGCATCGCAAGACTGCCGAGTGCCGCTAGGACCACCAACGCCAGTGTCCATAATTGTCGGAACATGGGCCATCCTCCTTCAGAAGCCAGTTGCGGCGGGTCGCCGTGACGCACGACGCCGAGCGATTCCGCTGCATCCAGCTTATAGGCGATCTCCGTGATGCTTGTGCGCCACCAAGGGTTCCCGACGCCGCCCCTGCCGGAGCGATTCGCGTCGAGCCGCCTCCAATCCTACTGCGCCACGGCCATCTGCACCACGCCCACGGCGTGCCCGAAGGGCCTCAGCGGGCGGGCGGTGTTGGTGGGCTATCTGATGATTTCACAGTTCGGCAATGCCCGCTGGAGTTTCTTCACGCCAGCGTCGGTGACATTGGTCCTGCGAAGGTCCAACGATTCGAGTTGGGTCAATCCCTTGAGGTGAATCAGCCCGGCGTTCGTCACCAGGGTTCCGACTAAGTACAGCCGTTGGAGTCGGGTCAACCCTTTGAGGTGAACCAATCCCGCATCGGTCACCTGGGTTTCCGTCAGGTCCAGCGATTGGAGGTCAGTCAGCCCTTTGAGATACTCAAGCCCTACATCGGTTACCTTGCTGCCTGAGAAATCCACGTCAGTCACCGGCCTGTCTGGAAGCCACATCCCCGTGGTGGTCCATTGACTCGCATTCTGGGTCGCCTTTGCCGCCACTTCTTTCTCGGTGGGCATGAAGCGGTCACGATAGTCGGGGACATCGTGCTCCGCAACAAAATCGTCCCAAGCTCTTGCGTCCGCAGCGTCGCACCAAACGGTCAATTCCATTAGCTCAGGCTTGTGGGGATACAGCGATGAGAAATCAATGTGGTTGGGGCAGGGGCCGGAAAGCAGCAATCTGGTGAAGTGCTCAGATTCGCGTGTCGGAACCGATAAGTGCTTTAAGCTGTATTGACGCTCGGCAATTCCACCCAACTCAACCAGCTTCTGACGGTGATATTCGTAGCGCTCATTGGCCTCGCCCAACTCATAGCCAACGAGTCCATCGCCGGTGGGCGGCAGTGGCTTCGAGTATCTCTGGTTCCATGCCCGCTGCATTTGCCATCCGTGGTAGCGAACCTGAAAGGCTCGGGTATTGATGACGACAATGCTGCCGCACGCAAGCAGGGCGGCGAGGGCTGCGAAGATGAGTGAACGGCGACGGGTCATGCGACGCCTTTTCGACAATATGGAGCTGTCCGGTGCAGCATGCAGGCTGTTGTTCGTCCAACGGTCGGGCTGCCCGCGCCGCCCCGGCCATCGGGGCCAGCGTCGAGCCGCCTCTGATTCTACCACGCCACGGCGGCATGCACCACCAAGCGGCGATCCGATCTGCGGCTGCGGCTTGTTGCGCTAAATCAGACCGTCGCCATTAGGACAACGCTGCATACACCGACCGCAAACGCCAGACAAATCGGGATGAGCCATCCTATCTTCGATAGCCCTAGGAACCGCCGCTGGGCGTTCCAAGTGACGATCCAGAACACCGCAGCAAGCGAATAAACGTAGGCTGGCGTGAGAATCGCGAGTTCGATAAGCACGTCCTGCCACGTCCTGGGCAACATTGCCCTTTCGGCGAAAGGGAAAGCGGTAAACGCTCCAGCGAAAGCAATCGGAAGCAGCAACAGAGCCCGCAGGACGTTCAACAAGTCGATCATCGCCATGGAGGCTCCTCCCCCAACGGATGGCACGGTCGTCGCCGCCCATGCCATCGTCATGCGGGTTGAATTGCCAGTCAGTATAGAGCTTTGGGTCCTTTCGATCCAACGGCTCGTGTGCCGCCCCGTCGAACACAATCAGTCTCGCATCAGACGACACGTGGCGATACACTGCTCTTACTCCCTCAAGGGGAGCGTCTCGATCGGCCGAGCCGGTCACCAGAACGACAGGTACCGCCTCCGGGATGTCCTCGGCGCGATCACAAGGCGATATCTTGCCGGGAGCGACGGGCAGGAACAGAGGCGAGCAAACTCGCAACCCGTAGTACGCGCCCCAGTCCAGACGGGGAGGAAGCTGGTTGTGCAGCCGATTCCATGTGGCCGTAGGAAGGTCCTGGTACGGCTGCGCCAGGAAGTACCCGGCAACCCGCTCCTTCAGCTCCCCGGCGGCGAAGATCGCGGCGGCTGCTCCCATCGAGTGACCGACGACATAGATGGGCCGCCGAGGGCATTCGTGCTCCAGGAACTCCACGGCGGCGATGACATCGTACTGATCGCTCCACCCGAAGTCGGTAGTCTGACCGCTGGAATCGCCATGAGAACGAAGGCTGATCGCGA
>JBEKCP010000454.1:0-4992 GCA_050014815.1 Thermoguttaceae bacterium
AAGTGGATCTTCACACGTTGGACGACCTTCGGATCGCACTTCCAAGTGATGGTGACCGTGTCGCCCGGCCGGTACGGGCCGGCCGGAGTGACGGCAATGTCGCGGATTGCATCGCGATTGGCCTTCTCCTTGGCCACCGCGTCGTCCATCATCTGCTTGCTGAAGGCAGGCACTTCCACGCCGTCCCACGCACAGAGCGCGGCGAACCAGCAGTGGGCATTGATCTCGCGGCCGGCGTCGCTGGGATGAAACCGATCCGCACAGACGTCCAGCGGATAAGCCGCTCGCGTCGGCGTCCGAACGTCCACGGCCGGATGACGCCGCCCCAGGTCCGTCTGGTTCCAACGCCGCACGGCCTCATCGGAACCATCGGCTCCCGCCGGGCCGCCACGGCCGGTACGGCAATAGTGCGTGTTGCTGAGGACCAACAGGTTGATGCCCTTCTCCGTAGCGCACTGGACCTCGTGCCGAAGGTACTTCAGCGACATCTCGATTTCCTCCTCCGACATCTTTTCCGGGCCGATGTACCCTTGAAGGAACTGTTCCAGATCGCTTGCGCTCCACTGTTCCCTCGGCTTGTCCGGAAGCGGCCGCTTGCCTTGTACGTTCGCATCGACGGCGTTGTATACGACGTAGATCGTCGGCATGTCGGCGGTCACCCGTTCCCCGGGAACCCAATTCGGCGGCGTGCCGCCGGGACGGCCGTTGAAGGAAGCACCGAAGATGCTGCGGAATTCGATCTTCTCGCCGCCGGGCATTTTCTTGAGCCTGGCCCCCAGTTCCCGTTGGCCTCCATGAGAATTGGTCACCAGCACGACTTGCTTCGGCCGGCCGTCGAAAATGCGGAACGGGTGGTCCGCCTTGTCGGCCGACCGTTTCTCGGCCGCCGGCTTGGGCTCCTCGGCTCCGGCGAGCACCAGCGCCCCTGGAAACAGGAAGACCAATGTTCCCGTTATCAACACATTGCGCATTTGCATAGTTCTGAAACTCCCTTGTTGAGGATCCGTGGATTGGTACTTGTTCAAGGCTCGATCTCAAGGACATACGTCCTGGTGTCGGCGACCCGACGATATTCCCACCCAGCCTGCACTGTCATCACGAAGTTCCCGGCCACCGTCGGTATGCCGGAGAGCGTGCCGCGGTTGCGGTCCATCGCCAGTCCCACGATGGCCACATTGCCCTCTTCGCGGGCGCGGTTCCCGACGGCCTTGCGCTGGGCAGCCAACTCCGGCACTTCCCAGCCGGACACGGCGAACATGAGCTGCCATACCGCGGGTTTCGCGTCTTCCGTGCGAAATGCGACGCTGTAGGGCTGGCCCACCTTGGCCTTGGGCAAGTTTTCCGGACCGGTGATGACCGGCGTCGAATGCCCCGTGAAGAAGGTTGCCGCGGCTACTCCAGCGGGCCGCCACCCTTTGCGCACGGCCAGGGTCTTGATGGTTGTTGTCTTGGCAATGGCGAAGGGCTTGCCGTACCGCGGCGAGGACTCGGTCGGCTCCGTGCCGTCCACCGTGTAGTGGACGGCAATGTCGGGCGCCGGCGCCACCAGCTCGATCTCGACGCGGTCGGCAAACCACCGCCGGATCGGCCGGAACTCCACGGCCGGAGTGCGCGGATCGTCGACCAGTTGCCGCTTGAAGAACTGGAATACGCGATCGTAGACCGTCATCGGCGTGGAACCGTCCTCCCCGACGCTGGGCCCTTTGAAGTTCGGGCAGTGCAGGACGTTCTGGCCCTTGGCCCGCGGATCGAGGCAAACGGCGACGGCAAGGTCGACGCCTTGCGCCTTGTACGGCGCGCTGAGCTTCGCCAGGTCGAAACCCTCCCCGGCGAAGGTGATCGTCGCCGCGTCGTCCGGGCTCAGCGCGTGGAAGTTGTCGCCGAAGTCGAAGGCGATCGCCTGGAGCCGCGAGGACCGGCTGGCGTACAGGGGTCGGGGATCGTCCGAGGGCAGGAGAAAGGTGTCCTTGCGCATACTTCGAAGGACGTTGGCCCGCGCGTCCTGGCCGGGCGCCTGGCCTGCCTCGGCCGGCAGCATGGGTAGCCAGCCGTTCGGCACCGCACTACGGCCATTGAGCAGCAAATGGCCGGCATCGACGTAACTGCAACTGGAGATCAGCCAGCCGCCGGCGGAATGCCCCCAAGCCCCGATCCGGCATGGATCGATGCGGAACTTCTCGGCGTTCTCGCGAACGAAGCGAATGGCGGCGCGGAAGTCGTAATACACCTGCGGCATGACCTCGCCGCCGAGAATATAGTTGACGTTCACAGCGGCGAACCCGTGCTTCACCGCATGGTCGAGCAGGTAGCCTCCGCCGCCGGTCGCTGGGCCGTCGATGTCCTTGTGCCCCTCGCCGTACCCGCCCCCGTGGACGAATACGAGGCAAGGGAACGGCCCGGGGCCCTTGGGCACGTGAACGTTCAGCCGTGTCTGGTAATCGCGTCCCTTCTTGTTGCAGTGCAAAACGTCGCGCCACGCCTGGAGGTAGTTGATGTCCAAGATGTTGTCCGCTCCCTCAACATGTCGTGGCGGCAGAAGCTTCAGCGCCGGCCCGCTCCGTGCAACGGAGGGCGCCAGCAGCAGAATCGAGGAAATCAAGGTCATCCATCGTGTTGTCATGGGTTTCTCTCCCGGTTACGAGTTGCGATTACGACTTTCCGCCCCTTCTGACCTTTTCAGAAGACTCCCGGCGGAACGAGCGTCTCCGGATTGACGATCGTGTCCTTGGGGTTCGCCAGGTCCTCGACCAGCACTACCTCGCCGGGCGGATAGCTCTTCATCTCGCTCTTCCAACCACCCTTAGATCCGCCAACGACATACACCCCGCGAACGGTGATCTTGTTCCCTTGGACCCTGATGGGATCGTTCAGCGCGTAGCTGTTTGCGGGTGAGAGGTCTTTGCGGCCGCGCAACTTCTCGGGGATTTGCAGGTCGGAAGCCAAGAGTTCCACGGTCTTGCCGACTTTCTTGCCGCCGTAGGGCGTATGCTGGTCCGTGCTCAGGCCGCGCACGTATTTCACGTGCCATTGCACGGCGCCGCTGGTCGGGTCCAGGCAGTAGATGTGAATCCCGCCGTCCAGGTCGCTATGGCGCCCCGCCGCAAAATAGGCCTTGCCTTCGTGCAGCACCACGTTGAACACGGGCCAGGCCGACTCGACCTGCCCGAACACGACGTGGCGCTTGTCCGCCGGCGCAGCCAGGAAACGCCAGGCCGGCGAGCCGTCCTTCGCGTGGACCGCGTACACGTATCCGTCGTGCGAGCCGAAGATCGCCAGGTCCTGGTGGATCACCGGCTCCGAGCTGATGCGCCCGCCTGCCACGAAGTTCCAAACTTCCTTGCCGTCGCGGAGTGCCGCAAGACGGTGTTCGTGGACGCAGGCCGCCAGTGAGAGATCATCTTTCTGCACGGCGTCGGTCATGTCGCGGTGGTAGCCCGTCCAGGCCGCCCCACGACCGGGGCCGAATCCTTGGGTGAAGGTTTCCGTGACGAATCTCCGCACGATGAATTGCAGCCCGTCGGGGTTGCCGCATTCCGGAGTGGCCACCGCCGACTGCTGCGCCGTCTGGCGCGGCAGCGGCAGCGGCCCGAGGGGTTTTTCGCGGAAATCCTTGTTCAGACGCGCGCCGTCCGGCAAGACCTGGACCGGCGGCACGGCGTAGAAGGCCATCGAGCTTCCCGGAATATACGCCTCGCAGGGACACATCGAACCGCAGTTGAAGACGCTTCCGTAGGAGGGCGTCACCTTGTCGGCGCAGAACGAATTGAAGCACCGCTGGAAGTAGTACTTTGGGGGACCATCTTGCGCTGCCGCATTTCCCAAGACGTGGAACACCTTCTGAATCACAAAATAGTTCGGCGTGACCACCGACCCCGAGCACCCCCGGTGCCGCTCATTGTCCAACAGGCCCTTCCGTTCTCCGCTGGCCAGATCGAGACTGAATGCCCTGGTGGTGTGCGCGTACCAGATTTCATTGCCGACGATCCGCCCGCTGAACAGTTGACGGCTATGATTAAAAGCAAGACCGTCCACCTGCTTCTTCCACACCACGGTTCCCTTCCGCGCGTCGAGGAGCAGCGCAAACGATCGTGGTCTCTTGCCGGTCTCGGAAGATACCTCCGAGATGGGCAGATAGCCCTTGGACAAGCCGTACATGTCGCACATGATCTCGATGTCGGGCCCGAAATCCTTGAAGGTCCACAACGGCCGGCCATCGTCGAGGCTGTAGCCCTCCAGCGCCTCGGGCATGAACACGATCTCCGGTTCGTGTTCCCACTCCTTGGACTTGCCCTTCAGGGCGACCAGCAGGCCGTCGCCTGCCACTACGTAGCGGTACTGTCCCGAGGCCCCAGGCTCCTTCTTCCATAGCAGCTTGCCGCTGGCGGCGTCCATGACGTAGAGATTCTTGTCGTACAGTTGGATGACCTTGCCCGCTTCGACCGCAACCGTCGAGCGGACCAGTGCCCGCCGCACCTCATTGGGCAGGCGTTCCTTGGGGGCTTTGCGGATCACCACCGACTGGTCGAAGACCTTCTCGACCTCGCCGGTGCGGATGTTGAAGGCCGTGAGCGCGTACTCCGGGCCCTCACCCGCCAGGTTGTACGTGTAGACCCGCCCGCCGGCGGCCACGAGAATGTCGCCCACGAAGGCCTCGCCCCACCCGTAGGCGTAGCCGCTCGTCAGGGGCGGCGCGACTTCGCGCTTCCACAAGAGCAACCCGCTATTGACGTCGCGGGCCGAGAGATAGAAGCTCCCGCTGCGACTGCCCGGAAAGCTGACCGGGCAATACTGGACGAAGACCCCGTCGGAGGTCCGCGGACTGGTGGCGGTAAAGCTTCCAAGTCCGCCTATCCAGCGCACCGCGTTCGGCGGCCCCACGACCCGGTCCCGGCAGACGTCGTTGCGCGAGGCATTGTAGCGGGAGTGCGTCCACGCATCGACGTCCTGGGGTGTAGGCTTGAGCGTCCTGGTCCACTGCCCGCCCTTCTTCAG
>JBEKCP010000455.1:0-4947 GCA_050014815.1 Thermoguttaceae bacterium
GGCCCGGCAGGCGCCTGCGAAGCCGCGGGCAAAGGTTGCGAAGCCGCAAGCGGCGCCGCTTGCGGCTTCGCAGGTGCCTCCGCCGCGGCGGCCACCGTCAAAATCGGCTGGCCCACCCGGATCGTGTCGCCCTTCTTGACCAGCAGCTTGACCACGCGGCCGGCATGGGGGCACGGGATCTCGACGACGGCCTTGTCGGTCTCCAGCTCGACGACCCCGTCGTTAGCGGCGATCTCCTGTCCTTCGTGGACCAGCACGTTGACGACGTCGCCGGTGTGGATGTTCTCACCGAGTTCGGGCAGCTTGAATTCGATGTTCATACGGTCGCCGGGTTTGGTTTTTCGGGGTCCAGGCCCAGGGTTCGGATGGCCTCGGCCAGCTTGTTCTTGGGGTACTTTGCCTCGCCGGCCAGCTCAACGAGGGCGGCCAGGGCGATGTTCTCGGCGTCGACCTCGAAGAAGCGGCGGAGCTCCTTCCGGGCCTCGCTGCGGCCGAAGCCGTCGGTGCCCAGCACCGCGTAGTGCGGCCCGAGCCAGGGTGCAATCGCCAGCGGCACCCCGCTGACGTAGTCCGAGGCGGCCACGATCGGGCCGGGCGTGCCTTCGATCACCTCTTCGACGTAGGGCCGCCGCGGCGCCTGGCCGGGGTGCAGGCGGTTCCATCGCTCGGCGTCGCGGGCGTCCTGCCAGAGCGACTTGTAGCTGGTGACGCTGTAGACGGAGCTGGAGACGCCGAACTTCGCATCGAGGATCTCCTGGGCCCGCAGGGCCTCGCGCAGAATCGCACCGCTGCCCAGGAGCCGCACCCGCGGCCGCTTCGCCCCCAGGTCGCGGTCGGAGAGCCGGTAGATGCCCCGCGTGATGCCCTCGGTCGAGCCCTGCGGCAGGATCGGCATCTCGTAGTTCTCGTTCATCAGGGTGATGTAGTAGAAGACGTCCTGGTCCTCGTAGTACATCTTCCGGATGCCGTCCAGGATGATGACCGACAGCTCGTAGGCGTAGCAGGGGTCGTAGGCGCGGACGGTCGGGTAGGCCATGGCGAACAAGTGGCTGTTGCCGTCCTGGTGTTGGAGGCCCTCGCCGGCCAGGGTGGTGCGCCCGGCGGTGCCGCCCAGGACGAACCCGCGGCAGCGGAGGTCGCCGGCCGCCCAGAAAAGGTCGCCGATCCGCTGGAACCCGAACATCGAATAGTAAATGAAGAAGGGGATCATGCTCACGCCGTGGCTCGATCGGGAGCTGGCGGCCGCCAGGAACGACGACATCGAGCCGGCCTCGGTGATCCCTTCCTCGAGGATCTGGCCGTTGACCGCCTCCCGGTAGTAGAGCACGTTGTCCGAATCGACCGGCTCGTAGAGCTGGCCCACGTGCGAGTAGATGCCGAACTGGCGGAAGAGGGCCTCCATGCCGAAGGTGCGGGCCTCGTCGGGGACGATCGGCACCACGTAGCGGCCGATGTTCTTGTCCCGCAGCAGCCGCACCAGCAGCCGGACGAAGGCCATGGTGCTGGAGACCTCGCGGCCCTCGCTGCCGGCGAAGAACTCGGCGAACTCGTCCCACTGGGGCGGCTTGAGCCGCATGGTGGGCGACCGCCGGCCCGGCAGGAAACCGCCCAGCGCCTCGCGATGGCCGCGGAGGTAGACCATCTCGGGGCTATCGTCCGGCGGCTTGTAGAACTCGGCGTGGGCCGCCTGCTCTTCGGTGATCGGAATGTCGAAGCGGCGGCGGAATCCGATCAGCTCGTCCTCGTTGAGTTTCTTCTGCTGGTGGGTGATGTTGCGGCCTTCGCCCGCCTCGCCCAGCCCGTAACCCTTGATCGTCTGGGCCAGGACGACCGTCGGCGAGCCGCGGTGCTCGACTGCCGCCTTGTAGGCCGCGTAGACCTTCGCCGGGTCATGACCGCCGCGGCGGAGCGTCTGGAGCTGCCGGTCGCTCAGGTCTGCCACGAGGGCCGCCAGCCGCGGGTCCGTGCCGAAGAAGTGCTCGCGGATGTAGGAGCCGGGCATGACCGTATACTTTTGCATCTGGCCGTCGACCACTTCGCCCAGGCGGCGGGCCAGGAGTCCGTCGGTGTCTTTGGCGAACAGCGGGTCCCAGTCCGCGCCCCAGACGACCTTGATCACGTTCCAGCCGGCGCCGCCCAGCGCCCCTTCCAACTCCTGGATGATCTTGCCGTTGCCGCGGACCGGTCCGTCCAGCCGCTGGAGATTGCAATTGACGACGAAGATGAGGTTGTCGAGCTGTTCGCGGGCGGCCAGCGTGATGGCCCCGAGCGTCTCCGGCTCGTCGCACTCGCCGTCGCCCAGGAAGCACCAGACCCGCGAGGCGGTGGCGTCCGGCTTGATCCCGCGGTCCACGAGGTAGTGGTTGAATCGCGCCTGGTAAATGGCCATCAGCGGCCCCAGGCCCATCGAGACCGTGGGGAATTCCCAGAAGTCGGGCATGAGCCAGGGGTGCGGATACGAGGACAGCCCGCCGCGGGGCGCCAGCTCGCGGCGAAAATTGAGCAACTGCTCCTCGCTCAGCCGGCCCAGCAGGTAGGCGCGGGCGTAAACCCCCGGCGAGGCGTGGCCCTGGAAGAAGACCTGGTCGGGCGGCTCTCGGCCCTGCTTGCCGTGCAGGAAATGGTTGAACGCCACTTCGTACAGCGTGGCGGCCGATGCGAACGTCGAGATGTGACCGCCAATGCCCGGACTCTGCTTGTTCGCCCGGACCACCATCGCCATCGCGTTCCAGCGGATGATGCACTTGATCTTCCGTTCCAGTCCGCGGTCGCCGGGATAGGCGGGCTCCTGGTCGGCGGCGATGGTGTTGACGTAGGGCGTGGTGGCGCTGGAGGCCAGGGGCACGCCCGAGCGGAACGCCCGATCGCGGAGCCTCTCCAGCAGGTAGCGGGCCCGATCCGGCCCCCCGCTCTGGAGGACGTATTGGAAGGCATCGAGCCATTCCGCCGTCTCTTGGGGGTCTCGGTCGCTGGCCATCGCGGGAAGGACGCCCGAAGAGGACTTGTCCGTGTCGGTCGGCGGTTTCATGTCGGGCCCCTCGCTGGCGCCATTTTACGGCGAAAGGGCCGCGGGTCCATAGGGGGGCTTGCCCACCATCGGGTCGTGAATCCAGCGTTTAGCGGGCGGGCTTGCCCGCCGAGCCGAGAATTGTAGGGTGGGTCGAGCGGGGTCGAGCGAAGCGAGCCCCACCAACTGGAATTCGGCTGATTCCTGGTGGGGCTCGCCGACCATGCTTCGCACGGTGCCCGTCGACCCACCCTACTGATACGTCCGCAACAGAAACTTACGCGGCTCAATGCGACGGGGCGGCGCCGCGGAGGTCGTCCAACCGGGTCTGCACCCGCTCTTTGAGCTCGCCGGAGGCGCGGCGGGCAACCTGCTGATAATAGACCTTGGCGACGCCAGGCTTGCCGGCTTCCTCGGCGGCCAAACCCCGCTCGAACAGCGCCTTGAGCTCTTCCTGGCCGGCGGCCTCCTCCTGGGCGTGCATCCGCCGGGCCTCGGCCACGCTGGGGGCCGCCCGGCCGGCCGTGCTCTCCTGGGCCGCCATCAGGCGGCCCGCCGGACCCTCGTCCTCGACGGCAGCGGGTTCAGGTGGGGCGGCTTTTCTCGGCGCCGCCGGCTGGGCCGCCGCCTGGCGCATCGCCTGCACCCGCGGATTGCCGCCCGTCATCGGCATCCCCGCCGCACCGGCCAACTGCTGCGGCGATGGCATAGGCGAGAGAGAGACGACCGGCGGAAACGCCGCCACGACCGGGATCGTGCTGATCACGAACGGCGTCTGCGACGTGTCGGAAAAGTACCCCGTTTGCCCATTCATCAACGTCACCATGGGCGTCTGGGTGACGAAGCTCTGGTGATACCCCTGGCTGAGCTCGACGTTGAAATTCAGTTGCCCCTTGGGCCCGTTGATCGCGAACCCCGTGGTCAGCCCGGTCCCGGGCTGATAGCCGCCGAACGTGGGAACGGCCTGGGAAAAGGTGTTGACGTTGAAATTAGCGCCCCGGTAATTCCCGGAGAAGCCGACGCCCATCCGCTCGAAGAAGCCGTCGCTCATCGTGTGGAACGGCGTGCCGATCGTGACTTGCTGGCCCAGGGTCGCGCCGCCGGCGAGCCAGAAGGTTGCCAGAACCGCCACCGCCAGGATAGTGAGTGCGGAGCGCATAGTCCCATCCTCCACCTCTGCCCTTGCCTGCCCGTTATTCTATCGGCATAAGGGGCCGGATGTCAAGTATTTCTCGTCAGGACCTCCGCCATGTCCTTGCCCTTTCCGGCAAGGTCTTCCTCGTTGCGGATGCGGCGTACCTCACCCAAAAAGGCGAGGTCGTGCATGGCCAACCAGTCCTCCAGGTCGTCCAAGCTCTGGGCACTAATCAGGACGCTTTGTGGAATCTCCACGGTACGTTGAACTTGCATGGTAAAGGTCCTTTGGCCCAAATCGCGTAGGGCATCGCCTCAGTAAAGTCTAGCAGCCTGCGGCCCGCGCAGCAACAGACCAGCGCCGAGCAGGGGCCGGCAGAACTCGTTATTTCGGGGCTCGGGTACACCCCACCCGAGAGTTAAAGCCGATGCCCCCCGGGCGGCGAATCCCACCGGGTGCGCTCGCTCGGGGCGACTGGACGCCAGTGAAACTTTTCTTCGAGGGTGCCGCGTCCATCGCGCCGGCCATCCGACACCTCATTCTCGCCTTCGTCCCAAAGTCCCCTCTCCCTCCGGGAGAGGGTTAGGGATGGTCCGGGTCTTGGGCAAAGCGGCCGTAAGCCTTCCGTGCAGCCTCGCGCACCCGCGAATCCAGCCCATCATACGCTCGCCAGAAGCTCGGGCGGGTCAGGGATTTCAAAGGCGATCCAAGTCGATGGGCGTAGCGGGTTCGGCGGCGGATTGACGCAGGAAGGCATCGAGCTTGGGGCGGCGCTGGCCGGAGGCGACCAACTGCTCCCACCGCT
>JBEKCP010000456.1:0-4945 GCA_050014815.1 Thermoguttaceae bacterium
CGACGCCCGCAAGATCGAGCGGCTCTCCGAAGGCGAGATCCCGATCTACGAGCCGGGGCTCTCGGAGCTGGTCCGGCGGAACATGACGGCCGGCCTGCTGAGGTTCACCACCGACGCGGCCGCGGCCGTCGAGGGCGCCAGGCTCGTCTTCCTCGCCGTGGGCACCCCGTCGGCCGACGACGGCTCGGTCGACCTCGGGGCCTTGTGGTCGGCGGTCGAAGACCTGGCGCCGCGGCTCACGCCCGAGACCGTCGTCGTCTTGAAGAGCACCGTGCCCGTGGGGACCAACGCCGCCGTGGCCGCTCGGCTCCGCGAGCTTACCGGCCGGGAATTCCGCGTGGCCAGCAACCCGGAATTCCTCAAGGAAGGGGCCGCCATCGACGACTTCATGAAGCCGGACCGGGTCGTCGTCGGCACCCGCGACCAAGAGGTCCTCGATATTCTCTCGGACCTCTACCAGCCGTACTTGCGGACCGACAAGCCGATCCTGGCCATGTCGCCCGAGAGCGCCGAGATGACCAAGTACGTGGCCAACGCGCTGTTGTCGACGAAGATCAGCTTCATCAACGAGGTGGCCAACCTGTGCGAGCGGACGGGGGCCGACATCAACGAGATCCGCCGCGGCATCGGCCACGACACGCGCATCGGGTTCGCGTTCCTCTTTCCCGGCGCGGGGTACGGCGGGAGCTGCTTTCCCAAGGACGTTCGGGCGCTGGCCGCCACGGCCCGGGCCAACGGCCTGGAGCCGCGGATCCTCGACGCCGTCCACGAGGTGAACGCCCGCCAGAAGACGGTGCTCTTCGACAAGATATGCCGGCACTTCGAGGGGCAGCTCGCGGGCCGGACGGTCGCCGTCTGGGGCCTGGCCTTCAAGCCCGGCACGGACGACATCCGCGAGGCCCCGGCCCTGGCCCTGATCGATGCGCTGTTGGGCTGCGGGGTGTCGCTACGGGTCCACGACCCGGAGGCGCTGGAGAACGTCCGCCGGGAATACGGCAGCCGGTTGGCCTACTGCGGGCAGCAGTACGACGCACTCGAGGGGGCCGACGCCCTCGCCATCATGACCGAGTGGAAGCATTTCGTGCAGCCCGACTTTCGCCGGATGCGGCAGCTCTTGCGGCAACCCGTGATCTTCGACGGTCGTAATCTCTATCCGCGGGAGCGAATGCGGGAGGCCGGCTTCACGTACTACAGTATCGGCCGCCCGCCGGTCGTTAGTTGCGGGCCAGGATCGCCGGTCGCCGGGACGCCGCGCCAAACGCCTTGGGCGGGGGAATCGCCCGTTGGCCCCCGTTTGATGCCGGAGGCGAAGCCGAAGGGGAAACGGCCGACGCCGGGTTGACCGGGGATGCCGCCGGTGGCGCTGATGGCGGGGACTCCGTTGCGGAAGAAGCTCCCGGCGAAGCGGCGGGCTCGGTTGCCGCAGACAACGCCGCTGCGGGCTCCGCAGCCGCTGCGGGTTCCGCAGCCGCGTGATGCTCGCCGATCCGCTTGAGCCGCTGCCATATTCCCTGCCGTTCCAAGTCCCGCCAGTACCGCACCAACTCCTCGAAGACCGCGGCGCGACGTTCCGCCCGCTCCCGCTTGAGGTACTCAATACCGGGCGTCAGGCGGGCAAACCGGCCCTGGCTGCGGGATCGTTTCGAGAGCCCGGCCAATTCCCGTTGGGAGAACTTGTCGAGCTCGTCCCGCCACACGTCGCAATCATGCACCTCGCCCAGAAGACTCTGCAGCTTCTTTGCCGCGTCGAGGAACTCATCCAGCCGCCCCGGGCAAACCGGCCTGGCCGCCTCCAGGGTATAGCGGAGCCGCTTGACGACGATCCGCATGGCGTGATGGCTCTGGCAGTCGCTCGGGTCGTCGAGACTGCCTTGGCGGGCCAGCAACTCGTCCACGCGCTGCAGGACGGACTGGCCGGCCTGCTCGCAGGCGGCCGGGCTATACGCGTCCCGCCCGCCCTCGCCCGCGGCGGCCTCGCCCCGCGCGATCGCCTTCTTCGTGGCAGACAGGATCTCGTCGAGCACGCGGCTCTTCTCGATCCGATTGATGGCGTCAAGAACCGCCGGCTCGAGCGACTCGCGCTCATACTGGGCCTCGGTCAGGATCCGGACTATCCCCGGCACGCTGGCCAGGTCGGTCATCGTGCGGAGGACGGCGGCAAGGAAATCGATTTGCACGTCCTTGTCGCGCGCGGCGCCCAGGCTCTCGGTGATGCGCCGGATGCGTTTCCGCCAACGCTTGATCGTCTTGCGGTCCCATGCGTCGCGGAACATCCGCAGCGCGGCCCGGACCCGCCGCGATCCGACCCGGGCACGGTGAACGCACTCCGCATCTTCCCCGTGGCGAACGCCGTCGAGTTGGTCGACGAGCTGGCGGACCTGGCGACGCAAACTACGCGCCCCCAGAAGCTGATACGTCGAGTCGACCGATCGGGTCATGGCCGAACCTGCCCAAGACGTGAAAAGCCGCAACTCCCCGGGCCCTCGCCCTTCCTCGCAGCACTCCCCATTATATTCGGCTGGCAAGGGCGATTCCAAGAGGCCGGCCGCACGTCAGATCAATTTTACTTCGCAGGCCGTCAGCGGAGCGAGCGGGAGGCGCCGGTTTCCGAACGCTTTGACCGGATCCAATCGGGTGGGGCGGCATGTTAGCGTCATGTTAAGATTTGACGAGCGATCCGGCGATCATCGGTTCTTGCCCTCAGCCAACGACTTGCGCGCGGGGGCCGCTGGCGGCGTACCGGAAAGGACGTCGCTTGATAGGCCTGCGCCCGCCTGCGAAGGTGGGGTTCTCAGCGATGCACCATGGGAGGGGTTGTCGGCTAACGAAGACCGCGCACCCGACAGATTATTGGGGGAGAGCTGTCTCCCCCGGCGTTCTTGCGGGGGGTATTCCCGGCGGCCATCGTGGAAAAAATGTCGATGGCCGCAGTCAGTTATCTTGGTTCCCTCGGTAATCCTCCGCACGTATAATTCCGCCGCCGGATCGCGTCGGCAAACGCCGCCGCGATCGCTGCAACGTCGTGGCTTGTGAACTTCAGGAGATCGTGCCGAAGCGCGCCTTGCGCCGCCTTGTAGAAGGCGGTCAACACGTGCCCGGCCGGTTGGATCCGCTTCCGGCCGTAGTGCAACTCGCCTAACCCCGCAATTGCCGCCGAGCGGATTTCGCGGGACGTGCTGCCGCGAGGGTCGTTGGGCAGCCACCAGCCGTAAGCAGTCCAGATGAGGTGGTAGCCGGCGACCATGGCAAAGCTCCTCCACCGCGAAACCGCAAGCGAAAGGCCGCACTCCGCTTGCGGTTTCGCCGTGACGGTTCCATTCTATTGGTGAAGCTCTGATGTCGCAAGATCCGGTTGTGCGGGTCGTGCCGGCTGTTTCGCTCTTTCCGGCGCCGCGACTTGCATCGGCTGGAATCTGACGAAGAGTTGAAGGAGAGACTTGCACCCTGAGACCTTCGAGCATGCGCACGGAAGACCCCCAAGCGGCCGCCCAGCCTGTCTCCCTGGACGATCAGGCGCCGTTGGACACGGCAGGGCAACTGCACGTCAACACCCTGGCCGACAGTGTGCTGCTGTTGATGGCGGTCACCGTTCTGCAGCGGAGCATCGGCTTCGTGCGCGAGGTCTTCTTCTGCCGTTGGCTCTCGGCCGAGGAACTGGGGCGGTGGGACATGGCGTTCGGGTTCCTCATGCTCGCGGCGCCCCTGGCCGTGGTCTCGCTGCCGGGGACGTTCGGACGGTACCTCGACCGCTACCGGAGAACGGGGCACTTGCGGATGTTCCTGCGGCGGACCGCGCTGTTCTGCGCGGCGACGGCTCTGCCGGCGGCGCTGGGCATCGCGGCGGCGCGGCGGCAGTTCTCGTACCTCATCTTCGGCACGCCCGAGCGGACCCATATCGTCGTCCTCCTGGCCGGAGGCATGCTGATCGTGGTCGCCTTCAACTACCTGATCTGCCTGGCCACCGCGATGAGAAACATGCGATGGGTCTGCGGCATCGAACTGGTAAGCAGCCTCTTCTTTGCGATCTTCGGGCTTGGCCTGTTGTGGTGCGGGTCGGACGACGCCGGCAGCATGGTCGTAGCATACACGGCTGCCTGCGCGGTCTGCGTCCTGGGAGGGCTCGTGTGGCTGGCGTGGATGTGGCGCGGTTTCCCCCACGGGGACGGCCCCGCGCCGCACCGCGAACTCTGGTCCCGGCTGCTGCCCCTGGCCGGCTGGATCATGGTGATCAATCTGCTCTGGAACGTCTTCGACGTGGCCGGCCGCTACATGATCGTTCATTTCTATCCCGGCTCGCCGGCCGAGGCCCTGGCCTGCGTGGGCAACTACCGCAGTGCGCGGGTGCTGCCGCTCCTGTTGGCCTCGCTGACGGTCCTGATCGCCACGGCCGCGCTGCCGCACTTGAGCCACGATTGGGAGGCCGGCCGCCGACATCGCGTCTCGGCGCGGGTCAATATGCTGCTGAAGGTCTGGGCCATGGTCCTGACCGCGGCGGGAACCGCCGTGCTGCTGGCCGCGCCGCTGCTGTTTCGAGTAGCCCTGCAGGGAAAGTTCTCCGGCGGCTTCGACGTCCTGCCCTGGACCTTGACCTACTGCACCTGGTTCGGCCTGACCATGATCGCCCAGAACTACCTCTGGTGCGCCGAGAAGGCCAGGCTGGCCGGCTTGGCCGCCCTGATCGGGGTCGTCGCCAACGTGGGCTTGAACTTCGTCCTGCTACCCCGCCTCGGATTGCTCGGCGCGGTCCTGGCCGCCACCGCCGCCAACGCCGCGGCCTTGGCCATGATGCTCCTCCTGGGCCGGCGATTCGGCCTCCAGGTCCATCGCGGAACCGTCGCGACGGTGCTTTTGCCGCTGTCGATCAGCCTCGGGCCGTGGGTCGCGTGCCTTGCGATTGCCGCCTTCGCATTGGAAATCGTCGGCTCCGATCGGCTCCTGTCGCGCG
>JBEKCP010000457.1:0-7088 GCA_050014815.1 Thermoguttaceae bacterium
AATGCGATCCATGACCCAGCGGTTCACGTCGCCCAGCATTTGGGGCGTCAGCTCGTGGCCGTGCGGGTACAATCGCAACGTGATCGATAGTCCCGCGGTGTGGAGCAGGCGGAGGTCGGCACAGGCGTCGTTTTCGCCATAGGTGCTGCTCCGCCGGCCGGCCGCGAGGAAGACGGGCATTTGCCGTGTTTCGGTCAGTCTGGCCAAGGGATTGCGACCCGTCGGGAAAGCCCCGCCCAGCGACACGATGCCGGCGAAACGGTCCGGATGGTTCAATCCGATCCGGAACGCCATCGTGCCGCCGGAATCGAAGCCGGCCAGGAAAATCCGATCCGGGTTGACGTGGTATCGCCGGCCGGCCAACTCGATCGAGTCGAAGATCCGCTGTTGGGCCTGCTGGAGCAGCTCGTCCGAGTGGCACCAGCCGTAGACCTCGCGGCGGCCCGCCACATCCGATTTCAAGAGCGTGCCGCGGGGCGCAACCGCCACGAAATTCTGGATGCTCACTTGCGGCATGATCCGCAGCAATTGCCGCTCGTCGCTGCCCGGACCGTGCAGCCACACGATCAGCGGATAGCCGTAGCCCGGTTCGTACTCCAACGGGACGAACATGGCATGAACGGTATCGTGAGCGGACGTGGTGAACAGCCCCGACTGAATCTCGAACGTCGATTGGGCCGGCGACTGACGGAAGAATTCAAGCGACTGCCGTCGATGGCTCATGGTCGTGATACATCTCTGGGGATAGTGGCGAAGAAAGGCGGTTTGATACCGTGCGCGGGGAGTAGTTGCACGTTTCCGAAGGCGAGACGGTGCATTTCAGCCCGCGTGAACCAAAAAAGCGTTCTGCCGGGACTTCTCTTGCCTCGCAAGCGGCGGGTCCCCCAAGTCCCGAACTTGAATCCTCAAACTTTACGCACTTCCGCGGGAACTGTCAACCACATTCCTCCATCCGGCCGGTCGCCGAGGAAAAAGCGATGGATGCCGAGGGGCAGATTGTGGAAAACGTGTACACGGCCCGCGCCGTGCTAGCAATGCTAGCCTCACCAGCCCGAAGCGCAAGCGAGGGACGGGAAAGAGGCAGGTCTCTCGCTTGCGCTTCGGGCTGGCGTGGGCTTTTCCGACAAAGCCTAGCCGACCAGCCGGGCCATGGCGGCGACCAGGCCCCGGACCGAGTCGATGCTCTTCTGGAAGGCGGCCCGCTCGGAATCGCTCATCGCAAGCTCGACGATCCGCCCGACGCCGCCGCTCTGCAGGACGACCGGCACCCCGACGTAGTAGCCGCCCACGCCGTACTCCCGGTCGCAGTAGGCCGCGCAGGGGATCAACCGCTTCTTGTCGCGGACGACGGCCTCGACCATTTGGGTGGTTGCCGCCGCGGGGGCATAGTACGCGCTGCCGGACTTCAGCAGCGAGACGATTTCCGCTCCGCCGTCGCGGGTCCGCGCGACAATCGCGCTGAGCCGATCCGGCGAGAGCAACTGCGCGACCGGGATGCCGCTGACGGCCGCGCAACTCGCCAGCGGCACCATCGTGTCGCCGTGCCCCCCCAGGAGCATCGCCGAAACGTCCTCGACGCTCACCCCCAATTCCAGGGCGAGGAAGGCGCGGAACCGCGCCGTATCGAGGACCCCCGCCTGGCCGATCACCCGCTGAGGGGGAAACCCGGTCACTTGCCACGCCCGTTGCACCATCGCGTCCAGCGGATTACTGACGACGATGATCACCGCCTGGGGACTCGTATGTTTGATCTCGGCGGCGACGGCGCCGACGATGCGGGCGTTGGTGGCCAGCAGGTCGTCGCGGCTCATCCCCGGCTTGCGGGGCACCCCGGCCGTAATGACCACCACGTCGCTCCCCGCGGTGTCCTCGTAGCGGGTCGTGCCGACAATCTGGGCGTCGAAATCCATGATCGGCCCGGCCTGGAGCAGGTCCAGGGCCTTGCCCTTGGGCATGTCGCCGGTCTGGGGGATGTCCAAGAGCACGATGTCGCCCAACTCGGCGGCCGCGCACCAATGGGCCGTCGTCGCCCCGACGTTGCCGGCGCCGATGATCGAAATCTTTGCTCGTTTCACGCGTTCCTCCCTTGTTGAGTTCATACCATGGTAGCAGCCATTTCAAGGCCGCCCAGCGGTACCCCCCGAAAGTTTAGCGGGCGGGCTTGCCCGCCGTGCTGCGGCCCACCGTGCGATTCCGCGCTATAACTCGGCGGGCAAGCCCGCCCGCTAAACGACCAACCACCATACCCAACTTATTGGCCCGTCAGTCTTTAGTGTAGAATGGAGGGGTGGTGTGATCGGCCGGTCGCCGGGCCGGCCGTTGCAATAGGGAATAGTCCCGTTGGCCTGCGACGAATAGCCCCAGGGCCGAAGTTCCGTAGTAGCGGGGGCCTGGTGCCGCGAGCCCATCGGGAAGGGGAGATGCGACCCATGGCGCTATCGCTGCCGGAATTCAACGGCATGGTCGAGGAGTCCGGTCCGGCCCTGTATCGCTTGGCATACCGCCTGGTGGGGGATCGCCACGAAGCGGAGGATCTCGTGCAAGAGGCCTTTCGCTCGGCGTGGAAGAGTCGCGAGTTGTTCCGGCCGGAAGGAGGGCATCGGGCCTGGTTGGCCGCGATCCTTCGCCGCCGCGTTGCCGATCATTGGCGGCATCGGCGCCCCAAGACGCTGGCCGCCGGCGAGCAAAGCCTCGAAGTGGCACTGCCCGGCGACGACCCCTGCCGGGACGAGTTGACCGATGAAATGCAGACCGCCTTGAACCGCCTCCCCGACGAGCTGCGCGAGACGCTGCTCTTGGTGGTGGTGACTGAACTGACGCACCAGGAGGCCGCGGACCTGTTGGGCATCCCGCTGGGAACCGTGCTCTCGCGGGTCAGCCGTGCCCGAAAACGCCTCCGCGAGTTCCTCCTGGCCGCTGATGGAGCCAACAAGTAGAAAAAGCCATGTCCTTGTCCGACCACACCCTCGACGCGAAGCTGCGGGCCGTTCCGGTGCCGGAAGGTCTGATGAAGAAGCTCCGCGCGATTCCGCTGGCGGACGACGAGGCCCTGGACGCGGCGATCTGCGACGTGCCCATCCCCGCTGGACTGCTCTCGCGGCTCCGGCGAGTCCCCTTGGCCGACGATGACGGGCTGGACGCGGCCCTGCGAGACGTGCCGGTCCCGGTCCGCCTGACCGCCTGGCGGCGGCGAGCCAGCCGCCGCGACCGGTTCACGTGGATGAGCCGGCTGGCCACTGCCGTTTCGCTCCTGGTCGCCGTGTCGTTGACGTTTTGCACCGCCATCCTCATATCGCTGGTTGTCAATCGCCCGTCCCTGCCCCTCGCGCAGAGATCGCCGGCCGAGGCCGCGCTGGGCACCGAGTCGCTGGCCGAGTCCTGGGCGTCCGCCGGCGCGGAAGAGAAGGCGGCCGCCGGGCCGCCGGCCCTGCCGCCCGAGATCGCCATGGCGAAGATCGAGGATCGCCACGGCCAGCCGACCCCCAGCGACCTGGGAGCGGCCCTCGACATGCCGCGATCGGACGATCCGCTCCTGCGACCATCGAGCATGCTCTCCCCGGGGCTTCTCGGTGACAATGCGTTCGACGTTTTGCCCGAGCTGCCCAAGCGGGGCTCGAGCCTCGTGCCGCGCGGGATTAGTTGGCCGCTAGTGTCGGGCTCCAATAGCGCATTCTTGATCCGCTGGCGCGTCCATCCGTTCGTCTCGCCGGCAGACTCGCCGCGGCTCCAGACTTCCACCGTGCCGCTGGGCGTGGACAGCGCCAGCTACGAGCTCACCCGCCGGTACCTGGAAGACGGCGAGTTGCCGCCTCCAGACCCGGACGTGATCCGACCAGAGGGGTTCCTGGCGGCCGTGGACTACGATTTCCCGCGGCCCGAGAAGCAGGCCCTGGGACTGTGGGTCGCGGGCGGTCCGTCGCCGTTCGGGGGCGAAGGGAAGTGCCTGCTCCAGATCGGCGTCCAGTCGAGGGAGCTTGACAGCCGGGGGCATGCCCCGATCCAGTTGATCCTGGCGGTCGACACCTCGGCCAGCATGCGATGGGGAAGCCGGATCGAGATCTTGCGGCGGGCATTGAGGGACTTCGCTTCGCACATGGAGGGCGACGACCGGCTCTCGCTGGTCTCGTTCAACCAGGCGGCTCACGTGCTGATCCAGGACGCGGGTCCGGAGGAAGTCCGGCATTTCCTGGCCGCCGTCGATTCGCTCTCCGCCGACGGGAGCACGGACGTGGCCGCGGGACTCTCGGAAGCCTTCCTCCTGGCCAGGCAACTGTCCGTTGCCGGGCGTCCGCCGGTCCGGGTGATCCTGCTGAGCGACGGATTGCTGGACTTGGACCGCCGGTGGATGGAGCGGATCGAGCACGGGGTGGCCGAGGCGGCGGGCCGCGGCGTCCGGCTCGAGGTCGTCGACCTGGGACAGCAGAAGCAGGATGAATCCCAGATGGCCCCCTTGGCCCGCTCCGGCGGCGGCACGGTTCGCCGCGCGGCAAACGCCCACGAGGTCGGCTGGGCACTGCGGGAAATCGTCACTGGCCAGAGCGAGCTGACGGCCCGGGACGTCGAGCTCCGGGTGACGTTCCAGCCGAAGAGCGTGTTGGAGTACCGGCTGCTGGGTCACGAGGCCAAGGAGTGGGCGGGGCTGCTGCCCGGCTCGCCCCGGGCCGATTTCCATGACGGCCAGGCGGCCACGGCCCTGTACGAGGTGCGACTGGCGGCCCAGGGTCCGAAGGACGTGGCCGCGGTCGAGTTGACGTGGTATGCGGCCGACTCGAAGCGATCGCAGGGGCAAATGGCCCCTCAGAAGTTGACTCGCCGCGTGGAGCTGACCGACTTCGCCTCGTCGTGGTCCGGCACGGAAGCGTCGCTCCAGGAGGCGGCCCTGGTGGCCCAGGCGGCCGAAGTGCTCCGCCGGAGCCCCTTCGCCCTGGCACGCAACCCCCGCACCTCCACGGCGGCGCGCCTGGCGCGGATTTCCGACCTGGCCGGCACGGTCGATAGCCGGTTGTACCAGCGGCCTTCGTTCGTCGAGTTCGTCTCCCTGGTCGATCAGGCGATCAAGGCCAAGCCCGCTCGCAACGGCTCCCGCAGGCCATAAATGGGCACGTTTAGCGGGCGGGCTTGCCCGCCGAGTGAATCCATGGAACGCTCGTCTCGATTCGGCATCTTCATCGCGGCCGCCCTGGCGATGGCCGTCGGGCCCGCAAAGGCCGCCGAGTTCCCGGGGCAGTTCCTCGATGCCCTTCGCCAGAGCGACGCACTGGTCGCCCTCGGGCGGCTCTCGGTCGAAGAGGCGGCCCAGTGGGCCCCCGGCTCGGCCGATCGGAAGAAGCGGCTACAGTCGGCCCGCGAGAGCTTCATCAAGGCCCAGAAGGGCTATGCCGAAATCAAGAAGCAGAGCGAAGAGTCGCTCAGGAAGCTCGGTTTCGTCGATCCTGCCGACTTGAAGAAGTGCCATGCCCGTGACCGCCTCCGGCGCGAACAGCTCCAGGCCGGGCTTGCGTGGATTCGGGCCCACCAGGAGATTGCCGGGACCTACGAGGCCGATACGGTCCGGTACCGCCAGATTCTGCGGGAATCGGCGGCCGAGTTCGCCGAACTGCACGAGCAACAGGGGGACCAGCTTGGGGGACTTTACGCCCGCTTGGGCGAGGCCTCCTGCTATCAGGCACTGGGGGAGCCGCGACACGCCTTCGCGATCTTCGAGGGGCTGCTGGTCTGGCCGGACGAGCCGGAGGCCTTTCGGACGCTGAAGACCCGTGCGGCCGTGCAAGCGCTCCAGACGGCGATTTTGCCCGGCGTGAAGAAATACAAGGAGGCCCTGGACATCTCCGAGAAGTGGCTTCAAACGGCCAATCGCGACCAACGGGCCAGCCCCGAGGGCCTGGCCATCCGGTTCCTCGGGGCCGAAGCCGCCATGGCCGGCGTGCAAACCCTCCAGGGCGGCGGGCCGGAACAGGCCAAGTTCCGCGATCAGTGTCTCCGCGAGGCACGCGAGAACTACACCTTAGTGGCCGCGGCGGCCGGGCCGTACCAGCAGAAGGCCAAGCTTCGGCTGTTGGAGCCGGCCCTGGCGTCCGCGCCCCCGCGGGCCCCCGCCACCTTCGCGGAGGCCTGCGACCGCCTCAAGGCGGCCATGGACCGTGCCGGGGCGGCCGAGGCCGAGGTCCGCTTGGCGGCCGGCAAGGAGGTCCAGATACGGCGGGACTGCCAGCAGCGGCTCGAAACGACCCGCCAGGAAGCCATCACTTACGGCCGCCTGGCTTTGCGGCTGGCAACCCGGGAAGTCTCTCAGACGGACCTCGATGCTGCTCGGTACGAACTGGCCTATTTGCTCCTGACGTCAGGCGACCTGGAGGAGGCGGCCGTGCTGGGGGAATTCTTGGCCGGCCACGCGGAAGGCGCCCCCGGCGGGGAAGGCGCCAAGATCGCCCTGGCCGCCTACCACGCACTTTTTCATCGCGCACCCGAAACCGATGCCGGCCGCCAGGCACGCCTCCAGGTGCTCCACTTGGCCAATTCGGTCGTTAAGCGCGGGAGTACACACCCCGCGGCCGACGACGCGCGGATTGTGCTCCTGGAGGCCGCGGTGGCCGACGGCCGCCTGGACGAGGCCCGGCAGCATCTCGACGCGATCCCCGTCGGCTCCCCGCGCCGCGGCGAGGCCGAGCTGGGGTTGGGCCAGGCCCTCTGGACCGCGTATCGAGCGGAAAAAGGGGACGGGTCCAATTTGCCGCACGGCGGCCCGGAGGCGGGCCCCGCATCGCGGGAGCCACACAAATTGGACCTGTCCCCCTTTTCCGCCGAGCAGCTTCTCAAGGATGGAATGGCGCGAACCCGCAGTGCGGTCGGGGCCGGCCAAACGCTCTCCGGAATGGCGGCCGCCGGCTCGCTGGCCATGGCTGAAATCAGCCTCGATGCGGGCCGCTTCGACGAGGCCGTCGAGCGGCTCGAAGACCTGAACGTCGGCGCCAAGACGCTCGTCGACACCCGCGACCGCGCCGCCGGGTGGGGAGACTTTCCCGCGGAAACGTACCGAGCGGCCCTGCAGGTCTACGTTGCCGCGGGGCAGGAAGAGGAGGCCGAGGGGG
>JBEKCP010000458.1:0-4898 GCA_050014815.1 Thermoguttaceae bacterium
CCTCTGGCCATTCCTCCCCTCTCCTTCCGGGAGAGGGGCCGGGGGTGAGGGCGGCGGCACTCGGGACCACAGCCCTCACCCTAACCCTCTCCCAGCGGGAGAGGGGACCGGTCGTGGATTGCTCGCGGCGATGCTGGAAAGCCTTGGCCGCGGGACCGGCATTCCGCTGGACGTGCCCTTCGAGCAGCTCGCCGGCAAGCACCGCCGGCTGATCTTTCACGGCACCGGCGAACAGTGGTTCGACGTAGGACAGTCAGTTGTCAGTCGTCCGTTGTCAGTTGTCAGTCGTCCATTGCAGCGGACCACGGACCACGGACCACGGACCCTCCCATCCTTCCGCTTCCAATTCAAGGGTCTCTACCCGGCGCTGGAGGAGGCCAGCCGCGTCTCGCCCGGGCTCCGCAGCCGGCTGGAGCATCTGGTGGACGAGGTGGAGTGTACGGTCTGCGGCGGGGGCCGCCTGCGGGACGATGCGGCGTCGGTGCGGCTTCGCGGCCGCACGATCGACGAGTTGTGCCGCATGCCCCTGGGAAAGTTCCTGGCCGACTTCCGCGCGTGGGAGCCTACGGATACCCAGCGGAAGATCGCCGGCGAGATCCTCCGCGAGATTTGCAATCGGACGCAGTTCCTTGTGGACGTGGGCCTGGACTACCTGACGCTTGCCCGGCCCGCCCCGACGCTCTCCGGCGGCGAGATGCAGCGGATCCGGCTGGCCGCCCAGGTCGGCAGCGGCCTGTGCGGCGTGCTTTATGTCCTCGACGAGCCCACCATCGGACTCCATGCCCACGACAACCGCCGGCTCCTGGACGCGCTGGCGAAGCTCCGCGACCTGGGCAATACGCTCATCGTGGTCGAGCACGACCGCCAGGTGATCGCCGCCGCCGACCGGCTGTTGGACTTCGGGCCCGGCGCAGGCCGCAACGGCGGCGAGATCGTCGCCCAAGGCACCCCGCAGCAGGTCGCCCGGCGCCGCGGATCGGTCACGGGCCCGTACCTGTCGGGCAGGAAAGCGATCCCGGTGCCCAGCAACCGGCGGCTGCCGTCCGTTCTCCCCTCTCCCTCCGGGAGAGGGGCAGGGGGTGAGGGGGTTGGAAAGAAGAATCGTGCCTCGCCCGCCCTCACCCCGGCCCTCTCCCGGAGGGAGAGGGAGACGACTCACTGGCTCGAAATCCTCGGCGCCCGCCACAATAACCTCAAGAATATCGACGTGCGGATCCCGCTGGGCACGCTGACGGTGGTCAGCGGCACCAGCGGCAGCGGCAAGAGCTCGCTCATCGAGGACGTGCTCTACAACAGCCTGGCGCGGTCGCTTCACCGGGCCGCGACCACTGCCGGGGCCCACGACGCCATCCGCGGCGTCGAGCGGATCAACAAGGTGATCCGGGTCGACCAGCAGCCGCTGGGGCAGACGCCCACGTCGAACCCGGCCACGTTCACCGGGGTCTTCGATCTCATTCGCGCCCTCTATGCGCAGTTGCCCGAGGCGAAGCTTCGCGGCTACACGCCGCGGCGATTCAGCTTCAACGTGTCCGGCGGCCGCTGCGAGAAGTGCGAGGGCAACGGGCAGCTCCGCATCGAGATGCACTTCCTGCCCGACGTGTGGGTCGAGTGCGATACGTGCCACGGCCGCCGCTACAACGAAGAGACCCTGGGCGTGCGGTACCACGGGCAGTCGATTGCCGACGTGCTGGACATGTCCTGCGGCGATGCCGTGCGGCTCTTCGAGAACATCCCCCGGATCCGCCGCACCCTCCAGACCCTCTGCGACGTGGGCCTGGACTACCTGACGCTCGGCCAGAGCGCCCCGACCCTTTCCGGCGGCGAGGCCCAGCGGGTCAAACTGGCCGCCGAGCTCTCCCGCCCCGACACCGGCAACACCCTCTACGTGCTCGACGAGCCGACGACCGGCCTGCACTTCGACGACCTGGCCAAGCTGCTCGACGTGCTCAACCGGCTCGTGGACCTGGGCAACACGGTGGTCGTGATCGAGCACAACCTCGATGTGATCAAGACGGCCGACTGGCTGATCGACCTGGGTCCCGGGGCGGGCGAGGAGGGGGGCCGCGTCGTCGCCGCCGGCACGCCGGAAGATGTTGCTGCGGTCGTGGGGTGCAACCGTTTAGCGGGCGGGCTTGCCCGCCGTGCTCCGCGCAAAAAGCCGCTTGCCGCTTCGCAACTCCACTCCTTCACCGCCGAGGTCCTGGCCCCGGTCCTGGCGGCCGGCCCGTTTGCCAAGCGCAAGACCTACGACTTCGCCGCCGCCGAAACCGCCCGCCCGGCCGACCGCGAAATCGACGAAGTCGGCCAGGACGCCAGCATGCCCTGGCAAATCGACGGCCCCCGCTGGCACACGCACTCGCGGGTCGGCCGCACCGGCAACCCCTGCCGCTGGGACGGCCGCATCCTGGCCGAGGTCGTCGCGCGCATCGAGAAGAAATCGGACCTCTTCAGCCCGACCGACTGGGACTCGCGGACCGTGGTCGAGATCCGCGCGGCCAAGAAGGCCGACGGCTGGTTCTTCCACGCCATCACCGGCGAGGAGTGGCTCCTGAAGATGAAGTTCCGCACCGCCCGCAACACCTTCCAGCGCGAACAACTCGTCGAGCGGCTGGACCTCCGCCCGCTCAACGACATGCCCGAGCTGCCGCTCTACGGCACCGAGCCGCGGGTGCGGTGCCGCAACCTCCGCGGGCCGTGGCAGGAGATCGAGCTGCGGGTACACGGGTACCAGGAGATCGACCGGCCCGAGTTCCGGAAGTTCGTCGACGAGGCGGTGGCCGGCTTCGGGAAGTTCTCCGAGCGGGTCCGGCAGCACACCGACGTCCTGCAGCCGTGGAAGCAGTTGGGCCGCAAGTGGCACTTCAGCCGCCGCGGGTTCCCGCTGGGCGGCACCATCGAATGGGACGCCGACGTGCTCGAAGAGTTGGTCGAGCTCCTGGCCGAGACCGCGCCCCAGGGGCAATTGCTCTGGAACAACAAGCAGGTGGTGCCGTTGCTGGTCCGCGGCCAGCACGAGCCGTGGGCGGCCGTGCAGACCAAGAAGCTCGACGCCGTCCACCTGATGCTCCTGGGTCCCAAGGGGCGTTTCACCCAGGGCCGGCTTGGCGGCCTCGGGTTCGACGCCCGGGTCGACGGCAGCCGGTCCGGCTACGACATGCTCCGCCTCAGGTTCCGCACCCTGGACGACCTCCACCGCGGCGATCTACCGGCCTTATTGAAAGAACATTTGGCGACGCTAAAGAGTTAAATGTCCGTTGTCCGTGGTCAGTTGCAACGGACAACGGACCACTGACAACTGACAACTGACAATGATCGAACCACTCGTTCCAACTCGATTCCTCTTCCGCTTCTCGATCCCGTGCCTCGTCCACGAGCCCTTGTGGAGCGAGGCCGGCGCGGGGCTGGACGAGCGGTACCGGCTGCCGAGCCTGGCCGAGCTGGACGGCCGGCCGGCCTGGGCCGACTTGCGCGCGGCGTGGAGCCCCGCGGGCCTGGCCGTCGCCGCCCGCATCACGGGCAAGAAACAGCCGCCGTGGTGCCGCGCGTCCCGCCCCGAAGACAGCGACGGACTGCAAATCTGGATCGACACCCGCGACGTCCACAGCGTCCACCGAGCGGGCCGGTTCTGCCACCGGTTCATCTTTCTGCCCCGCGGCGGCGGGCGGCGGCTCGACGAGCCGATCGCCGAACTCCTGCCGATCAACCGCGCGCGGGAGCACTGTCGCCCGGTCCCGCCGGGCCGGGTCATGGTCCGCTCTGAGCGGTTCTCCGGCGGCTATCTGCTGGAGGCATTTCTCCCGGCCGAGGTCTTGACCGGCTTCGA
Organism: Thermoguttaceae bacterium; assembly: GCA_050014815.1. Lineage (GTDB taxonomy): Bacteria > Planctomycetota > Planctomycetia > Pirellulales > Thermoguttaceae > JBEKCP01. Next base: position 3,824 of record JBEKCP010000458.1, read on the forward strand.
GCCCGGGGAGCATCCCCGCTTGGGCTTCACCTATGCCGTGCTGGACCGCGAGCTGGGCGAGCAGACCCTGGGGGTCGGCAGTCCGATGCCCTACCAGGAAGACCCGGGCCTCTGGGCCACGCTGGAACTGGTGCGGTGAGGGATCGAGTACTGAGTACCGAGTACTGAGTACTGAGTACTGAGTACCGAGTACTGAGTACCGAGTACTGAGTCTCGACAAGCATTCCCCGGCCGGCGCCCCGGATTATCCTCCGGCCGCACAGCCTGAAATAACGAACGGATCGCCGTCGTTCTTCGTGATCAGGAAGAAGTAGATCTCGATAAAGAGATTCTTGTTCAGCGGTTGCACCGATCCATCGCCCATGAGGTGGTTCACTACGCTCGCGTGACCAGACGAGGGGCCATACATCGGCGGGCTGGGCTGGATGCTCGCGTTGGGCGCCTCGTACGTGTCGGCCGCCACGACGCCGAATTGATAGTTGAGATAGCACCTGCCCGTGCCCGTGCCGAATGTGCCGTCAAAGCCGGCGGGGGCCCAATAGCTGCCGAATGGCTGGACCGGCGTGCCGACCTCGGAGTTCTTCATCCCGCACAGGAAAACCTCGGCGCCGACGGTCCATCGGGCAGCCGCGACGTGGCTCGAATTGGTCGTCTCGATTGTCTCGGCCAATAGGATCGTTTGCGAAGCTCCATCCACCAGGTCGGAAATTTGCGTCCCCACGCCCGTCGGGCTCGGGGGCATCGCGCCGTCGGGGTTGCTTGGAGCCGGGTACGGGGCCGGCCCGCCCGCGAGGACGTTCAGGCTGGCCGCGTGGGTCGCCGCCATCGCTTTGTAGTTCGTAAGCGCGCCTTGCGGGGGAGTTGTGTTCGGATTCTGATACGGCGAACTCGCAAACGGATTGCTCGGACAGATGAACTCCGGAATGGCGGTATTCATTGCCGCGGCGTTCACGCTCTTGCTCGCCATGTCGACCGCGCTAGGGTCCCCCGTCGACAAGCTCGGCCCGCCTTCCAGGCTGCAGTAACCCGCCATGTTCGGCAGCAGGTACACCAGGAAGCTCCAGCCCTTGGTCTG
>JBEKCP010000459.1:0-4891 GCA_050014815.1 Thermoguttaceae bacterium
GAGGCTGGCACACTCGCCGCGCACAGCACCAGCGCCGCGATGCCCGTCCGCCGCTGGAAGCGGGTGACGGCGGGCCGCGCGGGTTTCATCCGCCGCGTTCGCTCGAAGGCCCTTCCAATTGCCGGCCGCGACAACACCACGAGCGACCAGATCCCAATCGCCAGGCCGATCGGGTTGCTCGGCGAGACAATCAGCGCCAGAATGCTCGCGGCGATGGCCAGCCCGTAACCCTCAAGCCGCTTCATTTTCAGCGCGGCCACAATCGTCAAGGTGCTGACGGCGGCAGCGAGCCCCGACACGATCAGCGCGAGAGGAATCAGCCAGTCGGCCTCGCGAGCGCCCGCGCGCATGGAAAAAGATATGAGCACAGCGAAGATCACCGGAACCATCAGCAACTCAAGGATTCCCAGCACCAGCAGGCCGATCGCCGGGCCTTGAACCTGTTGCCGCGCCTGCTCGATGGCGGCGTCGGCGGCGGCCGCTGCGGCTGCGGAAGACAGGGGGGTGGCGGTTGGCAAGCCGACCGGTGATGGGCTGCCCGCCGGCCGGTTCGCGGCTCGCCATGCCCAGCGGATAATCAGATAGTCAACCACGAGTACGAAGGCCACCACAAGCACGATTAGGGCCCATGCCAGGGGCTCACCCAGCGACGCAACATCGCTAACCGGCCCCGACACTCCCTCTGCCGCACCCTGTCCGTGAAGTTGCGCTCCGATTCTCGCCAGCTCCGCCTGCGCCTCAGCCTGCGCCTCAGCCTGCGCCTCAGCGTGGGGGTGCTTCGAGAGGAATATGAGGATAGAGACAATCGCACAAGCGGGTGCTAATAGCGGGAACAGCAGGGCATCGAACAGGGCCAAACCCAATCCGTAGATCCTTCCCGCGGAGTGGCGGATCTGTGAAATCGCAACGCAGCCGAGAATGGTTGCCCCCAGCGGCGCGGTGACCGTCGCCGTCGTCACGGCAAGGCTGAACAGCAGGAACAAGAATGGCAGCCCTTGTTGCACGGGCCCGGCGATGGTCAAGACGCCGAACAACGCCACGCCTATCCACACGGCGCCGGCGATCGCCGTGCGAGAGAATCGCGGTGTGCCACTGGCTTCGCCAGTGCCGTCTCGGCGCTGTCCACGGGCAGCACTGGCTCGCGGCGATTCCGGAGAATCGGGCGTCGTGACAATCGTTTCCAGTTCCGTTTTGAATTCGCTCGCTTGCTGGTAGCGCCGGTCGGGCTCTTTTTCCAGCGCCCGCAGGACCACCTCGTCCAGCCGCACGTCGATCTGCACCTTCCGCGAAGGCGGGGCGAAGCGGCCGATGGGCAACTCGCCGGTCAGCATCTGGTAGAAGACGACGCCCAAGGAATAGATGTCGGCCCGGTGATCGACTTCTTGCGGGTGCTCGATCTGCTCGGGAGCCATGTAGTTGGGCGTGCCCATCACCTGGCCCGCGCCGGTGAGCGGCTCGGAAAAGGGGACAGTCCCCATTTGCCGGAACGGCCCTCCGGGTGCTTCGCACAAATGGGGACTGTCCCCTTTTCCGCCCATGAGTTTGGCCAAACCGAAGTCGGCGATCTTGACCTCGCCATCCTTGTCCAATAACACGTTCTCCGGCTTGATGTCGCGGTGGACCACGCCCTTGTCATGAGCGTATTGCAGGGCGTCGCAGATTTGCGGCACGATGGCCAGGGCCTCCCGGGGCGCGAGCTTGCCGGCGTCCAGCAGCCGGCGGAGGTTCACGCCGTCGACGAATTCCATGAGGAAGTAATAGTGGGGCACTTGACTCTCGTCCGCCCTCACCCCCTGCCCCTCTCCCGGAGGGAGAGGGGAGTCAGACGCGCCCTCACCCCCGGCCCCTCTCCCGGAGGGAGAGGGGAGAATTTGGCCGCCGTCGCCCCTCGCTTCCGTCTGGCCGAAATCGTAGACGGCCACGATGTGCGGATGGCTGAGCATGGCCATTGCCCGGGCCTCCCGGGCGAACCGCTCGGCGAAGGCCGGGTCCCGGCCGATCTTCGGGGAGAGGATTTTCAGGGCCACCAGCCGGTCGAGGTGTTTTTGCCGGGCCTTGTAGACCACGCCCATCCCGCCCCGGCCCACCAGTTCCAGGATCTCCAGGTCCGGGAAGAAGGGCGACAACTCCGCCGGCGTCGGCGGCACGTAGTCGGCCGCACCGGACACAGCGCCGCTACCCGACGCCCCCGTCCCGGTCCCCAATCCGCCTTTCAGAAGACACGCCGGGCACAGCCCCCCAAGGGCGTTGGCGGCCAGTTCGGCCCCGCACTGCGGGCAACGGTTTTGTTCGCTCATGACCTTTGGCTCCGGTGGTAGGGTTTCTCTATCCTTTACATAGGAAACGCCAGCCAAAGGTTACAGGAAATCGGCTTGCAACTGGACTTTTGCAAAATGCCGATTCACCGTCCCCTCTCCCCCCGGGAGAGGGTTAGGGTCAATACCGTTGAAATAGTCTAACGTGTTTATTTTTAGTAAGTTATGAAAGTGTATGGTTGTGTGTTCAGTCGCTGCACGACTGAGCCCGATTCATCGGGCTTTCCGCCGCAGGCGGTATTCGGCCCGGCGTTTACGCCGGGTTCGGAGGGATTGCGGTTTTGTTTCCCTTCATCACCGATCTTGCGATGTCAGCCGCGTTTACGCGGCTCCTTCCGCCCGGCTGGCAGGAGCCCGGTGAACCGGGCTGACACGATGCGGAGGACTCGCCTCGTTCACCCGGCGTAAACGCCGGGCCGAATACCGGCTTCGCCGCGAAGGGGCGTAAACGCCCCTCAGCCACGTCGCCATCGTCATTCCACAATCCGTAAGACATTATCAATAACGATCTTACGACTAATCCAACGGTATTGGGGTTAGGGTGAGTTGCCGGCGAAAACGCCTTGCCTTGCTTGTATGCCCTCCCCATCGCCGCCCGAATTACAAAACAGGCAAGACCGGTCACAGTTTGCGTGACTGCCAGGATTTCCGTTACCGTCCCGCTGGCGAAGTGGCGATCCTGCATGTCACCCATAAGTCGGTCTTTTTGCCGCGATCGTCAGGTTGGCGCCGACCAATCGCTACTACTATAATTTCGCAACCCGCCCGAGAAACGTGACGTTGCTCGCTACGGAGTCTCCCCCTCTGGACGCCGGACAGCCGCATAGTGGCCCCGCCAGCAGGCGGCCGTCCGAGCCCAGGCCCATTCGGGGGGAAAATGGTCGTCGGTCAGCACACGGCCGGCCACCGGCGAGCGAAACTGTCTCCACGGGGCCGGATGTCGGGGGGAGAACAACTCCTGATCCCATTTGCGAATGGCCGCAACGACTTCCTCAACCGTCAGCGGGGCGGGGGTCTGGTCCTTGGTCAACGCCGGCTGACGCGACTTTTCAACATCAAACCGGCAGGAGAAAAGCGCCTGGTTGAACCTGGCGACCGCTTCATCGAGCGGCTTGGCCGCAGGCGGCGGGTCCGATGTCCCTGCTTTGCCGTTCGTACCGCCCGTGGGCGGTGTCGTGGTCGCCGGCGGAGACGGCTCCGGCAGCGCCACAATGACTCGCTCAAGCTTCGGCAGGGCCCGCCGTAGTTTGTCGATTTCCTGGTTTCTCTTGGCCACGACGTCGCTGGTGGTAATCACCACGGCGCCCCGCTCCACAACCCAGCCCAGGCCCATGGGCGAGAGCATCTTATCGAGAGCCGCGCTGAGTGGGACGTCCTTCAAGAGGCAGGTAACGTCCGTCACCTTCCCACTTTTTGCCGCGGCCGCGCCGATTTGCACCTTGATGTTGTGAAAATCGCTGAGGTATTCGCAAACGTCCTGCAACGGGAGCTCCCTGAAGTCCAGTATGGTGGGTCCGCCGAGCGTCCCGACGACCTTGACCGTCGCCGGGTCGATCGGAAGGCGGTAGACGATCAGTGACCGCAGTTCTTTCAGCGGCGCCAAGTGTTTCAGGCCCGCCTCAGTGACGCCGCCGGTGGCCAGCGTCAGTCCTTCCAGACTGTGCAGGGATTGCAGGTGCGGCAATCCGGCATCGGTGATTTTCAGGCTTTGCAGCTCAAGATGTTTGAGCCCCTGCAGCCCCACCAGATGCGCCAGACCCGCATCCGTAATCTTGTCGCACATCAGCGTGAGCGCGTTGAGGCTGCGCAGGCCGTCGAGATGTGCCAGGCCCGCATCGGTAACGTTCTCGCTTTGGATGATCAAGACATCCGGATCGGGCAGATGGCGGAGAGACTCCAATGCCGAGTCCCCGCCGGCGTAAAAATCGACCATTAACTGGCCATTGTCGCTTGGCCAGACACTGATATTCCCCTCAAGCGCGGCCATGGCCTTTGCCTGCTCCGCAGTCAGCTTCTTCAGCTTGATCGTCAAGTCGTCGGGAAGCTTGGCCACCTGCCGGCAGGACTTGATAGTCAAGTAACCGTCCTTACGCACGACGAGGTTCACGTAACCGCCCTTTTGCGGAGCAAGAGTGATTTCGCCATACGTGTTGCTGACGTACTTTCCGCGTATCGACTTACGCCGTCCTGGTGCAGTCACATCCACATCGATCGATGCTCCCGCCACCGGCCTGCCGTCGGGCCCGACGACGTGGATCCGCACGGCGTCGCCTTCGGCCTGCACGTCGGTTGGCGGCGGCGTCATTTCTGGCCGTAAAGTCGCTGCCGGCGCACTGGTGTTGTCACGCGTGCTCCACACTTCGACGCCCACTTCTCGCTGGGCGCTCCCTTTGTGCTTCTTGTCCACTGCGCCGATCGCCAGCATGTGCCCTTGGGAAGCAACTGCGAAGTCGTCCCATCGTACGTCCTGGGAGTCGGCCGGCCGGATTTCGTGCTTCATAGTCCCTGTTCCTATTTCTAGGAACCGGATCGATTGTCCGCCGCAAAGCACCGCGACACTTTTTCCGTCGGGTGAG
>JBEKCP010000460.1:0-4882 GCA_050014815.1 Thermoguttaceae bacterium
GCGAAGACCATCGGCTATCTCGGCCGGATCTGCCCCGACAAGGGACTCCATCTGCTGGTCGAGGCCGCGCGGCTGTTGGCCGAGGACCGCGACGTGCCGTCCTTTCAGGTCCGTGCCGCCGGATACCTGGATCCGATCGACCGGCCGTACCTGGCGGGCCTTCTGGCCCGGGCGGCCGACTCGAAACTCCACGGCCGTTTCCAATACCTGGGCGTACTCGACCGCCCGGCGAAGATCGCCTTCCTCCAGTCGCTCGACGTGATGACGGCGCCGAGCGTGTATCCTGAGAGCAAGGGACTGCCGGTCTTGGAGGCCTGGGCCAACGGCGTGCCGGTGGTGCTGCCGTCGGACGGGGCGTTTCCGGAAATGGTCGAGGACACCGGCGGCGGATTGCTCTTCGAGCCCGAGAACGTCCAATCGCTGGCGGCGGCATTGGGGCGGATGCTCCGCGACGACGCCCTGGCCGCCGGCTGCGGCCGCCGCGCCCACCAGGCGGTCCACGAGCGCTATACCGCCGACCGGATGGCCCGGCAAACCCTGGAACTGTACGAGACTGTAACGAAACTATCGAGAGAACATTTCACGCAAAGGCGCTAAGGCGCAAAGATACAGGGGAGAGAACATTCTGGTGCGATGATCCCACGCTTGTCCCTTAGCGCCTTTGCGTGAAATATCCTCCTGTTCGAGCAGACAGCCTTGCCAATGGCCTCTTTGTTCGATGGTGTGAACTTCGATGCCTCGCTCCTGCCGGAGGAACTCGCGTCTCGCCACGCGACGTTCCTGGCTGCCGCTCAACGGGCGGACGGCGGATTCCCGGGCCGGCGCGGTACGAGCGACCTTTACTACACCGGCTTCGCCCTGCGGGGGCTTGCGATGCTCGGACGCCTGGCGGACGAGCCGGCGCATCGCGCGGCGAAATTCCTCCGCCAGCAAATCGGCCGGCACATGTCCGCGGCCGATTTCTTTTCGCTGGCCACCAGCTCGTTGCTGGTCGAGCTGGCCACGGGGACCGACGTGTTCGCCGTGGCCCGGCGCGATCGGCGGCAGGACGTGGCGGAGTTCTTCGCCCGCTTCCGCCGCCCGGACGGCGGCTATGCCAAGACCGAGCGCGGCACAAGCAGCACCTACCAGACATTCCTGGTCTGCTTGTGCAAGCAACTGGTCGGCGCGCCGCCGGACGAGCCCGGACCCATCGTCGAGCTCATCCGCGCGCGGCAGCGGCCCGACGGCGGGTTCAGCGAAATCGACGTTGGCATCCCCAAAGGGGACAGTCCCATTTTCGGCCTGTCCGTTCGGACAGGCGAACGAAAATTGGGACAGTCCCCCAGCGGCACGAATCCCACGGCGGCGGCCGTCGCGGTGTTGCGGTCCCTGGCCGCCCTGGACGACTCCGTCCGCGACGCGGCGGTGAAGTTCCTCGACGGGATGCAGACGGGCGAGGGCGGCCTCCGCGCCAACACACGGATTCCGGTGGCCGACCTGTTGAGTACGTTCACGGGCCTCTGGACGCTGGCCGATCTCGGCACTCTGGCGGCCATCGACGTGGCGGCGGCCCGGCGGTTCGTCCTTTCATTGGAGCAATCCGCCGGCGGCTTCCGCGCCGGCGGCTGGGACCGGGAGGCGGACGTCGAGTACACCTTTTACGGCCTGGGGGCCAGGGCGCTACTCAGCTATAGCCCTTGAAGGCGAGACGAGAAAGCGTACACTGTACTGTTGCGGGCGTGTCTGGCGTTGGTCGCTGCACCCCGGGTCATAGGCGGCGCCACGAGGCTGCCGCAGGAAGAGCACCTCATGACCGCCGTCAAAGTATTTGCGTGCTGTGTCAAGGCGATTCGCGACAATGTGCTGATCGAACGCGTTAGCGCGACCGACAAGGAGTTCCATTTCCAGAATTGGTTCAAGGCGCGACTCGCGGAGCTAGGCCAGAACTTCGAGGCGGGAGGGCGCAACAGCTACCCGGATTTCCGGATGGTAGCGACCACCGACGGGTACGAACTGAAGGGTCTTGCCTATCCGGGGCGGGACGCCAGTTTCGACAGCAACAGCCAGGCGCCGACGGGCGTTCACAACGGGCGCACCATTTACTACGTCTTTGGCCGTTATCCCAAGGAACCTGACGGGAGTTCCTATCCGGTCCTTGACTTGGTTCTGTGCCACGGCGATTTCTTGAACGCGGATCACGAATACGTTCACGAGAACAAGAGCGTCAAAGGTTTCGGCAGCTACGGTGACATTCTCATCCGCGATCGAAAGATGTACGTCGTTCCGACCCCGTTTCGGCTCGTCAATGGGGTGGCGCACCGCCAGACGCTGATTCTGCCGGCCGACGTCGCGCCAGGTACGGGTTTTGTCCACGTCGGCGATCTGTGTCGGCGGGAGGCGGACGAATTGATCGTCGGGTACGCGTTTGATCTGAAGACGAACGAGCTGCGTCCGTCGAAAATCGCAAACCCGGGAGCCGGTGAGGAGCATTACTTCCGGGCGTGGAGGCTGCAGAGGTCGCGCGGAGAGCCGGTATCCATGCGGAGCCTGGAAGCGAGTGCCGAGATCCACGAAAGCGGCGCCACAGATGAAGATGCCCAGTCGTAAGCCACGCCTGATCGAGACCGATGCCTTTCCGTTCGTGTTCCTTTCTCGACTTGCCGAGCGGGAGAGCTGGCGGAAGGAGATTCACCGTCCCATTTACCATGTCCACAAGTGGTGGGCGAATCGGCTCGGATCGGTCTTCCGCGGCATTCTACTCGGAAGCGTCCTGCCCGAGGAAGCGGACCTGGGGGCCGAGTTCTACCAGAAGCACGATCATCGGGGCCACGTCGTTTTCGACCCCTTCATGGGCTCGGGGACCACGATCGGCGAGGCGCACAAGCTGGGCATGACGGCACTCGGACGGGACATCAATCCCGTCGCCGTCGAAGCGGTCTGCACGGCGCTGGGCCCCATGGATCGCCGGAGCCTGCACCGCGCCTTTAAGACCTTGTCCGAAACCGTCGGCCGACGAATCCGCGACCTGTACGCGTCGGCCGACTCACGGGGGCGACACTGCGACGTTCTATACTATTTTTGGGTCATGCAATGCTCTTGTCCCGAATGCATGAAGACGGTGGACTTGTTCCCTTCGTTCACGATCGCTCGAAATGCCAATCCGAATCGCAAGCCGCAGATTCAAATTGTCTGCCCAAAATGCGGCGATATTTTTCCCGGTGTCCGGGGAGATGGAATCGCCACTTGCCGGGGCTGTCGGCACGTCTTCGACCCCGCAAGCGGCCCTGCCTCCGGAGCACGGGCCATGTGCCCCTTCTGTGGTGCGAGGTTCTCAATTCTCCAGGCCGTGGGCAAGCGGAAGACCCGACCGTGTTTTCGACTGTACGGCAAACTCGTTCTGACCCGCGAGGGCAACAAGGAGTACTTGCCAGCGACGAGCGACGATCACGACGCTTATCAGGAGTGTTCTCGCCAACTTCGTGAGAGTCTCCAGGACGGGAGCATCACGTTGCCCGATTTAATCCTTGAGCACGGTCACAACACGCGCCAGGCGATGAACTACGGCTTCGTCAACTGGCGCGATTTCTTCAACGATCGCCATCTCCTGGCACTTGGATGGCTGCACGCAGAGATTTCAAGGATTCCCGACAATGCGACGCGCCGTGCCCTGCTGACGTTGTTCTCCGGGGTCCTCGAATTCAACAACCTCTTCGCTTCCTACAAGGGTGAGGGCACCGGGGCGGTGCGCCACATGTTCTCGCACCATATTCTGAAGCCGGAGCGCACCCCGATCGAGGCAAATCCCTGGGGAACTCCTAAGAGTTCGGGAGCCTTTTGCAACCTGTTCCGAAGTCGCCTGCTTCGCGCAATCGAGTACCGCGAAGCGCCGACCGAGATCAATGGCAGATGCGGCCGCGCCCGGGTCTGCTCGGAACCTCTCGTTGGAAAGGCGACCGAGCGCTGGCCCTCGCGGAGCCCGCTCGGACACCGCGAAATCTATCTCTCTTGTGGCGACAGCGCGACAACCGGTCTTCCCGCAAAAAGCGTTGACTCGGTGATCACCGACCCGCCATTCTTCGATAACGTGCATTATTCCGAGCTGGCCGATTTCTTCTTCGCCTGGCAGAGGTTGCACCCGGGCAGCGCGCGAGCGGGACTCGCGACGACGCGCCAGGCCGCTGAAGTTCAAGATGCAGACGCGCAGCGTTTCGCCGCTAAACTGCAGACCGTGTTCCGCGAATGCCATCGCGTTCTGAAAGATGAGGGCCTCCTGGTATTCAGCTACCACCACTCCCGCGACGAAGGTTGGCAGTCGCTGGCCGAGGCAATCCTCGACGCCGGATTTGCAGTGGTCAACTCGCACCCAGTCAAGGCCGAAATGTCGGTTGCAACCCCGAAGTCGCAGGCCAAGGAGCCGATTCAGCTCGACATCATCCTGGTATGCCGGAAGCGAAGCTTTTGTGGCACGTGTCCAGTTGCTTCCGTTCAGGAATCTCTCTCCAGGGCGCAGGCCAAACTCCTCCGTTTGGCCGACGAAGGCTTTTCCCTGTCCCGCAACGATCGAAAAGTCGTCTTTTTCGGCCAACTCTTGACGGCAATTTCGGCCCCGTCGGATTTGCCGCCCGCGGCCGAGCACGTATCACTCGAACTTAGTCGTGCCGCCGAGCCGCGCCGTCGCCGTCGCACAATCGTCCAGCAAGGATTGCTGTTTGAGGAGCTCTAGTAAGGAGAGAGGGCAAGCCCTCGCAAACCCCTTCCCGATCCGCGAACACGCGAAGGCCGCTACTGCATCCATGCCGAAACTCTGCGTCGAGAACGTCACGAAGCAGTATCCCACGCGGGGAGAACCGCTCCTGGTCCTCGGCGGCGTCTCGCTGGCGATGGAGCCGGGCGAGACGGC
>JBEKCP010000461.1:0-4874 GCA_050014815.1 Thermoguttaceae bacterium
GACATCGTGCGGATCAAGGCCAAGATCGAGTCCCAGCCCTGGGCCAAACAGGCGTTGGACGATCTGCTCAAAGAGGCCCCGTCGCCTAAGGACCGCGCCATCCTCCAGAACTATTTCCTCTACCTCGTGACGGGCGACAAGGAGGCCGAGCAGTTCGAGAAGCAGGTCCTGCTGCACTTTGGCGAGGTCATGGCCTCGCCCAAGTATTCCTCCGGGCGGAGCGTCGAGATCGGCGCGTCGTTCCGCATCCAGAACTACGACGTCGGCTTCCGCTACGACCTGTTCCGCGACGCGCTGGGGGCCAAGGAGCGGAGCGTCTGCGAGACGAAATTCAACCAGTGGTCGACCAGCCAGATGAAGAACGACTACCCGTTGGGCTGGGAGGACCCTTACGCCATGTGCAACGCCATGCTGGCGCTGGCGACGACGGACAAGCGGGTGGTCGAGGCGGCTTTCGAGGCCCCCGGCGGCCCGAAGGCTTATTTCGACCGCATGGTCGACGGCTGCTTCTCTCCCGACGGCTGCAACCCCGACCAGAAAATGGTGGGCGCCATGTGGCTGTGGTGCCGGGGCGTCGAGCGGCTGGGCATGAACGAGATGGGATTCGGCTACACGGGCAAAGGGGGTGGCACGATGCGCCGCCTGCTGGAAGGCTATTTCCTGGCCGCGGATCCGCAGATCGACATCCCCGGCGGGGCGCCGTTTGTCGGCCGCTCGGCGATCACCCTCGGGCAGCGGTTGCGGCAGGCGGACTTCTTCGATCTCCCCGGCGCGCTGTCCACCGGCTCCCTGGCGGCCGCAAGCGGCGGCATCCGCGGCCGGGTGCTGTTTACGCTGCCCAAACTGTCGCATCCGCGCGACGTGTTCCGCGCGCCGCTGGTGCTCGGGCGTCTGCCGGACGGCGCGGGCGACTGGCCGCCATTGCTGCCCTTCCGCAACGAGCTGTTCTACAGCTACGACAAGAAGCCGCGCGACCTGGTGGGCCTGCCGCAAATCGAATATAACCCCGGCGTGGACCCCATGAGCCTGGGCATCCAACTGCCCCTGGTCTTCGAACTGGCCCACCAGCGCTGGCCGGATGCCGGTTTCGACTATTTCCTCTGCCGGATGCGCCCGAGCCAAGACGGCGTGTACCGTCCCTCGCTCTTCTGGGGACTGGATCCGATTGCCGCCTCCGACACCAGGCCCCCGGCGGTCAAATCGACCGTCTTTCCCGGACTGGGAATGACCTTGTTGCGGGCCGAGGAGGGGCGGGCGTTCTGGCAATCGCCCGCGCCGGCGGCCGTGCTCCGGCTGACCGATGCTGCGGGGGAAGAGACGGCTGGCTCGGCCCTGTCGCTGCACAGCCTGCATGCCTTCAACCGCCCGATCTACCGCTACGTCAAGCCGCCGCGCGGCGTGCCTCCCCTGGGCCGCAGCGGCAAATCGCACAACACCGTGGTGGTCGATAACGCTGATCGCCCGGGCGTGGGCAAGGGCTCGCTGCGGCAGCGGTTCGACTCGGCCGTGAAGTTCGTCTCCGTCCGATCGGAGCCGCCGCCGCAGGTCAAGCGGCCGGCCCCCAAACAGCCGATCAACGGCCTTGCGGTCCTCGAAGCGCCGCCTCCGCCGAACACTTTGCCCATCGCTGCCGGGGTCGAGATGGAGCGGTGCCTGGCGTTGACGCGCGAGTACCTCTTCGACGTATACCGCCTGGCGAGCGGCGAAGAGCACACCTACGACTGGATTGTCCATGCCCTCGGTTCCGCCCAGCCCGAGCGGCAAGAGGACTGGAAGCCGAGCGAGTCGCTCGATGCGACGCTCGCCGCCGTTCAGGAACAGTTCGTCGGCCAGTTCGCCGATCGCTTTGCCTACCCGATGAAGTACAACTTCGGCCAGCAGCGGCAACTCGACGCCCCGGCCGCCGGTTGGTCGCTCTCAGCAGTGCAGACCTGCACCGGGGCCGATCCTGCACAGACGATTTTGGGGCCCGAGTGGTACGATCGCAAGGTCGGGGTGCGGATCACGATGCTCGGGGAGCCGGGCACGCAGACGTTCTTTGCCCGAGAGGTACTGCCCCGCCGGTTGACTGCCCAGGAGGAATCGCAGCTCCGCGACATCCGCTTCCCGCGCCGGCTGCGCGGGCGCGACGGCCGCTACGATCAGGGCGACTACGAGCGGACGGAGATACCCATTCTCCCGCCGGCGGGCGCGAAGAAGGAGGAGCCGGAAGAAGCCAAACCTGGGATCCAGCAGTTCAAGCCGGTCGGCGAGGTCGCGGAGAAGCTGCCGGAAACCGGCGGCGTGGCGATCATCGCCCAGCGCCGCGCGGCCAATACGCTGTTCGTCGCCCTCCACGAGCCGTTCGAGAAGCTCGAATGGAAGATCGACCAGTTCCGCCGCATCCAGCAAACCGCCGACGCCGTGGCCGTGGCCGTGCGCGGGCGGCAGCCTTCGGCCGTGGACGACCGTGTGATGGTCCGCATGGGCCGGCAAGCCGAGGAGCCGGTCACCCTGGGCGACGGCGCCGAGGAGTTCACCTTCAAGTCCTTCGCCTACGTCAGGATCGGCGCCGACGAGGTGCTGGTCTCCGGCGGCATCGAGGCGATGAAGATCAAAATCCGGGGCACGCCGAAGCTGCTGGTCAACGGACAGGAAAAGAAAGGCACGGTGCGCGATGGCTGGCTCACGTTGGGACGGTAATTTGGAGTGCGGCGGCTTGCCGCCGCTTTGTGTCGGCGATGCGCCGCGTCTTGCGGTCGCAAGCGACCCGCCCACGCACACGCACGAACAGAGCGGCGGCAAGCTGCCGGACTCCAAATCGCCGCACTCCACAATCGCCGTGATCGTGCTCCTCTCGATTTTCGCGGCAAGCGCACCCGCTGCCGAGCCGCCCGCCGAGCAGCAGCTTGCCCTGACCCTGGCCGGCGGGGCCGGCGACCAGTCGCCAATGGTCCTGGACTTGACCCTGCGCGGCGACAATTTCGAGAGAGAAGTTTGGGCCGTGTGTCTCCAGTACAATCTGAGCCGGCACCACGGCAGCGTTGTGGTCGGTTCGCCCGCCAAGAATCGCTGGAAACTCTCCGTGCAATTGACGCTCCAGAGCGATCCGATCGCGCCCGGCGGCCCCGCCACCTATGAGGTGGAGCTGACGCGCGAAGGGGAGCAATTCCAGGGGACTTTTACGGGCGTGTTCCTCGATCGGCCTGTCAAGGGCACGGCGGCCGGCCGCGCGGAGCCAAGCACGGTCCGCACGGTCGCCGATCACAAACCGCTGGTCCCCGGCGAGCACCCGCGGCTGATCTTCCGCAAGCACGACCTGGCCGAACTCCGCCGCCGCATGGGGACCCCGGAGGGCCAGGCGATCATGGCCATGCTCGCCGCGCGGTCGCCGCTTCGCGAAGTGGCGCAGGTCTCCGACCGGCACTCCTCCTGGATGGCGGCCAATTTCGGCGCCCTCTGGCAGTTGACCGGGCAGAAGGACGCGCCGCGCAAGGCCCGCGAAATCCTCGCAAGCGAGGTCATCGGCAAGCCGATGCCGCATGACCGCAAGGACATCCACCATGCCTCGCGGCTGCTGGGCATCGCCCTGGCCTACGACCTGTGCTACGACGCCTGGGACGAAGAGTTCCGGCAGTTGCTGGCCGAGTACATCCAGGTGGCGGCCTTGGAACTGGGTTCCGGAATGTACGAAGGGTTCGCCATGGACGCCAAGGTCTTCGATCCCGACCCGGCGCGGCACCGCAACGCCAGCCGCATGGCCTGCGCCGGCCTGGCGGCGCTGGCGGTCCTGGGCGACACCGACACCGCCGGCCAACCGCTGGCCGAAGTGGACCGCCTGGCGCGGCTGGCCGAGCGGCAAGTGCTCCACTATCTCCGCGCGGGCATCACGCAGAGCGGCGTTTCGCCGGAAGGCGCGACCTACAAGGACTTCGCCCTGGCCAACGGCGTGCTCCAGTTCCTCCAGGCGTCGCGCGTTGCGCGGGGCCGCGACCTTACCGCCGCCAACCGCATGCTGCTGGCCGGCAACGTGCTGGCCGCCCGGCTGGAAGAAGGCGGCAAATGCGATTTCGGCCTTGCGAGCATCTCGATCCAGGCCTCGGGCCTCTGGCCGATCGGCCTGGGCTCGGTCCCGCGCGACCTGCTGCCGGCGATGCGCTGGTGCTTTGACCGCGACGTGGGCCTGGCCGGCAAGCAGCATTTCGGCTGCGCCTATCCGTATCAGGCCGCTTACGTGCTGGCGAATTATCCCTTCGACTTGCCGGCGAAATCGCCGGCCGAGGCCCTGCCGTTGGTCGCGCCCGACAACATGCACGGACATTTCCTCCTCCGCAACCGCTGGCAGGACGCCGGCGATGCGATGGTCGAACTGTACCTGAACCTTCAGTCCAACCCACCGCTGCGGCTGAAGACCGGCGACCTTACGACCGGGGTGCTGAACGTCTCGGGCTTTGGCGAAACCTGGATCCGCGGTTTTGTCGGCCCGCCGCGGCTCAACGAGACCGTGGGGGCCGAACTGCTCTACTGCGAGTCGGGTGATCGGTGCGCACTGGTGGGGATGGACCTGACGCCCGCGTACACCGTCGAGCCGCAGAGGGGCCGGTTCGCACGGGTCGGCCCCGCGGCGTCGAAGCCAACGGACCTGCGAAGGCTCCCGAAAACGATGGGTACTCCCGAGGAAGTGAAAGGATTCCTCGACACGCGGAAAACGCCGAACCCGCCCTCGCTTGCGGCCAAAGACGGGGCCAAACGCGAGGACGAGCGCGCGGACCCCGCCGTGCGCATGGTCCGTCATATTGCCATCGACGTGTCTGGCCAGTGCGGGGCGCCGGTGCTGGTCGCGCTGGTGGACCGCTGCGAAGGGCTGGCCAAGCCCTGGCGGCTTCCGCTCGCGG
>JBEKCP010000462.1:0-4868 GCA_050014815.1 Thermoguttaceae bacterium
GGTCCATTTGCAGTGGAGCGTGCAGAACGCGCCGCAGAACACGCAGCAGGAGTTGCTCCAGACCTACGAGACTGCCGTGCCCGAGCCCGAGGCCCTGTCGCGCACCTTCGACCTTCGGCAGATGGCGGCCCGGGAGGGCAGCGGCGTTCCGCCGTTGGAGGTCGGCGAAACCTTGCGCCTGCAGGCCACGGCCTTGGACAGCCGCCCGCCCGCGCTGGGCGGCGCGCAGCAGGCAGTGTCGAACCTGCTGACCTTCCGCATCGTCACCGCCGACGAGCTTCTGGCGAAGGCCATCGAGACGCAGCGGGCCCTCCGCGAGCAGATCGACCGGGTCATCGAGATGCAGATCGACGCCCAGCGCCGCTGCGAGACGGCCGTCGGGCACGCCCGGCAGACGACCACGCTGGCGCTCGGCCTTCGGGAGACCGCCGCCGCGGCCGACACGCAGCAGCAGATTGAAGACTTGCTGAGTGGAGTCATCGGGCGGCTGGAAACGCTTTTGGAGCAACTGCGCAACAACCGCGCCGTTTCCGGTGAGGACGAGACGGCGCTGCGGGCCAGCGTGATCGGCCCGCTCAAGGCAGCCAAGGCCGATCTGGTCGGGCCGCTGGTGCGAAAACTGGACGGCGCCAAGTCGCTCGGGTCCGCCGCGGAACTGACGGCCGAGCTGAATGCGGTCATTGCTTCCCAGGAGCAGGTCGTGCAGGCGCTGCGGGCGGTTGTCAAGGAGATGTTCAAGGTGGAGAATGCCCAGCACCTGGAGGGCAATCTCCGCACGCTGATCAAGGCGGGGGACGAGGTCCGCGCGCTGCTGAAGGGGAAGCAGCCTGCCGAGGCGCCGCCCAAGCCGCCCGAAGGCAAATCGCCGGGCCCAAAAAGGTCCGGGGAAAAGGAGTCGAAGCCATGAACATGCGTCCGGCATGTTTCGCGGTCGTGTTGTGTTTGGCCGTTGGCGGCGCCATTTCGTGGGCGCTGGCGGCGGAGCCGCCCGCTGCGCCGGGACGTGCCGGCCCGATCCGCGACGCCATCAAGCTTCAGCAGGATCTCAAGAAGCGCTACGTGCTCCTGATGCAGATCATGGCCGACGTGTCGCGGCGGCTGGAGGCGACCGATCCGAAGACCGCGGCGGCGATCTCCGCGGCCGCCCAGCGGGCCGAGGCCGCCCTGATCGCAAACGATATGGATAAGGTTGTGGCCTTGCTGGAAACCGGCCTGGTAGTCCCGGCCGACGTGACCCAGGGCAAGGTCGTGATGCGGCTTCGCGAAGTGCTCAAAGCCCTGCGTGGCGAAGACGGCCTGGAGTGGCGGCTGTTCATGCTGCAGGAGATCCAGCAGCAACTGGCCGACCTGGGCGTAATCATCGAGCGCCAGCAGGCGCTGGAGCGGCAATCGCGGATGCTGGCCTTCGGCGACCGCATGCGCGGGGAGATCCGCGATGTGCGGAAGGATGTGGACGCCGCGGTGCGGCGGCAAGAGGACGTTCTGGAGCAGACCCGCCGCCTTGCCCCGTCGCCGGCCGCCATGGAGTTCGCCGGCATCCGCCAGGGCATCGCCGGCCTGCTCCGCCGCTTCAACACGGCCAAGGATTCGCTGTGGAATCCCACCCCGGCGCCCGACCAGGTGGCGCAAAACGTGGTGGCCGTGCGGCGCTATCTGGCGGAAACGGCCACTCTGCGGAGCGATGCCCGCGCGCTGCTGGGCCGCGAGGTAGTCCGCCGCGCGCTGGAGACCTCGCCGCCGGAGCGCCGGGGCGAGAGGATGGTCGAGTGCGTCGGCCGCGCCGTCGAGGAACTCGACTCCAGTGCCAAGGCCATGGCGGCCAACGACGTGAAGGAGGCCCTGGTCGCGCTCTCCGAAGCCAAGGCGCAGTTGCAGGATGCGCTGGTCCGGCTGGACGAGACGCTGGAAGGGCTTTCGGGCGTCCGCCCCGCCGTGGGCATCGCCGCCGAGCAGAAGAAGCTCGATGATGCCGTCACCCGGTTGGAGCCGGCAATGCGGAAGCTGTTTCCGGCGGGCCTGGCGGCGATCGATGATTCCCCCTCCGGCGGCCAGCGGGTAACCGAGGATTCAGTGCGGTTGGTGGCGCGCCCCACCGAGTGGGCCGGCCGGTCGCCCGTGCTTCTGGCCTTGGACCCGACGGGAACGGCCGCGCGGCAGGAGCAATCGCTGGAGAAGGTGCAGGACTGGTCGGCCCGCCTGGAAGAGGCCCTCCGCGAGATCGATCGGCTGCATGAAGAGCCGCGGTATCCGGTGCAGAAGAAGGACCAGGAGGGCATCGGCGAGGATCTCCGCTCGATCCTCGACGCCAACCGCGGCCGGGCGGAAACCGTGGAGAACGACGCGGAGTTGTCGAACTTCTTCAGCCTGCTCCGCGTGGCGATGGAGAACGCCGCCGACTACTCCAACAAGGCGGCGGAAGAGTTGGGAAAGGAGCGTCCCGCCGAGGCCAACCCGCCGCAGAACGAGGTGATCCAACTGCTCACCGCCGTCCGCGACCGGATCGGCCCCGAGTTGAAGATGGACAAGAACAAGTATGCCATGAACGAGCAGATGCTGGCCCGCGTGCAACAGATGATCATGAAGCAGAAGATGTTTTGCGCGCAGAGCCGGGCGGTCTGGGAGAAACGCCCGGCCAGCGGCCAGTTCGGCCGCACCGAACAGCTCCGCATCGAGGCATTGGCCAAGGACCAGGCCGGCCTGGAGGAGGACTTCAAGTACGGCTGGGAGATCGTCAACACGGCGCACAACGTGGCCTACGCCTTGTTCCCGCCCGAGGCCCGAGTGCTTTGGGAACTGGCCCGCAGCGAATCGCGAACCGCCGCGACACGGCTTTCGGGCCTGGACCCCGGCCCGGAAACGCGGAGTATCCAGGACTCGATCCTGGAGCGGCTCCAGGCCATTGCCAAGCTGCTGGGGCCCGGCTTTGGCGAAGAGGTGAAGGAACTGGACCGGAAGTTCACCTACGACAGCTTCCTCTCGCGGATGTCGCTGCACAACACGCGGGTCAACGAGATCGGCCTGCTGGTCACGCTGCAGGAAGACATCAACCGGCGGACCGCCGAAATCGACAAGGCGCGGCGCAGCGGAAAGGTGGACGCCTCCGTCGAGCAGGAGGCCGAGCAATTGCGCCAGCTCCAAGAGCACGTCCGGCAGGGCCTGGAGACCTGGGCACGGATGGACGCCCGGAGTTGGATGGGCATCGATTACATGCCCACGCAGTATGGGACGAACCGCGGCGGCGCCAAGCAAGGACCGGTGGCGCCGTCGCTGAAGGATTAGTGCAGTGTCTCGTCGTGACGGGAGTTGGGAACCGAGGGTGTTCAGTTTGGAGGGGTCGAAATGAACAGGTTTTCAATCGCCCTGGCCGTAACCCTGGCGGCTGCAAGCGCGGCGCGGGGCGCGGCCGATCCCGCATCCGCCGACGTCCGTACGCGGATCCCACCCATCCTCTGGCCGGCGGACGGCACGCTCACGCCCACGGGGGCCGAGGTGCTGAAGGAGGAGCGGCGGTTCTTCGCGGAAGAACTCCGCCACGTGAGGGAGTGGATCCCCGACAACATGCGCGGGGCCACAACGAAGACCTGGGCGCGCGGGCAGAAAACGATGCTCAGCGAGAGCCACGCCGTCGAACATGTGCCGGACATGCCCGCCGAGCAGGTGGAAAGAATCGTGGCGGAGATGGAAAACGGGGCCAGGAACACCGTGCTGGACAACATCCAGCGATTCCGCGAGGCCCTGGCGAAGCGCGTGCCCGTGTTCGCCCAGGCCCTGCAGCACTGCAAGGGAGGACAGCACGGCAAGGCCAACGAGACGGTCTCCGTGCTGACGAAGGAGGATGTGCTGCACGCCTTCTTCCTGTACCAGTACGACACGCTGCCGCCTTACATCTATTGCACCGTCACGTTTTTCGAGGGCGAGTGCTTCGCCATGGACGGCGCGCTGCACGACGCCGCGGTCCGCTACCTGATCGTCTGCAAGGGCAAGCTTCCGCTGAGCCTGACCTTCAGCGCCACCGCGCGGATGCGCGTGGCCGACATGTACGAGAAATCCGAGCGGACCCACTTCGCCATCCCGCTCTACCAGGCGATCGCCGAGAAGTTTGCCGAGACGCTCGGCGACACCGACTTGTTGCGGCTGCACGTCCGCGCCCGGCGGATGATGCGCGAAAACCCCTTCCGTAACATCGCGGCGGGCACGGGCGACGTGCGGCGGCTGATGGATCGCGCACGCTCTGGGCCTTCCGTCCAGGACGCGCAGGCGACGATGCTCAAGCTGATGCGCGGCATCATCAACGACGAAGAAGTGGAGACCCGAGGGCACTTCCAGATCAACTGGGAGATGATGGCCACCGAGCAGTTCCAGCGGGGCGGCCTGCAGGAGGGCTCGGCGCCCACGAAGTTCAACTTCGAGGCCGACGCGCTGATGGCGGGGAACGACGACTGGGGAAAGCTCCGGCCCCGCGAGAAGCAGGAAGTGATCCAGCGGTTCTTTGCGACCTACAGCGACGAATACCGCGATATGCTGGAGGCCTATTTCCACAGCATGTCGCGGACGGAAAACAAACCGCCCGCAGATAGGAGATAGGAGATAGGAGATAGGAGATAGGAGATAGGAGATAGGAGATAGGAGATAGGAGATAGGAGGGGCACTGTGCGCTGATGACGAACGCTCGCTACTCGGTACTCTGTACTCGGTACTCTGTACTAAGTACCCTTGAACCCGCGGGGCTGCATTTCGAGGTGCGAATCATGCGAACCACTGCCATCCTCTTTATCGCCTCAGCCCTGGCGGCGCTGCCGGCCCGCGGGGCGGCGCCGGCCGCGCCCCAGGTCTCCCGCCCCATGATGATCTGGACTGCCGAAGACATC
>JBEKCP010000463.1:0-4842 GCA_050014815.1 Thermoguttaceae bacterium
CAGATCCTTCGCCTTCTCGTCGGCGGTGAGGACCTTTTCCTCGTACTCCTTCAGCTCCGGCGTGACGTAGCGTTCGGCGTTCTTGACCGTCTGCTTGCGGATATAGTCGTCGGGGATCTTCTCGCGGTGGGCGTTGGTGATTTCGAGGTAATAGCCGAAGACCTTGTTGAAGCCGACCTTCAGCGTGGGGATGCCCGTCCGCTCGGACTCCCGCGCCTGGTATTGGGCGATCCACTGCTTGCCGCCGTGGGCCAGCTCGCGGAGGGCGTCGAGGTCCGCGTGGAAGGCGTCGCGGATGAAGCCGCCGTCGCGGCTGGCCAAGGAGCAATCGTCCACCAACGCCGCGTCCAGCCTCGCCCGCAGGTCGGGGCACAGGTCGATATCGCTTTCGAGCCGGCATAAGAGCGGGCTCTTGCGGGCCGCCAGTTTCGCCTTCAGCCCCGGCAGGGTCCGCAGCGTCCGGCCCAGGAAACTCAAGTCCCGGGGACTCGCCCGGCCCGTGGTTACCCGGGCCAAGAGCCGCTGCACGTCGTAGATGTGGCGGAGCGTCTGCTGGAGATACTCGGCCAACGCGGGCTCGACCACCAACTCGCCGACGGCCTCGTGCCGAGCGCGGATCGCCTCCGCATCGACCAGCGGATTGGCCAGCCACTCGGCCAGGAGCCGCGAGCCCATGGCCGTCACGGTGCGGTCCAGCACGGCCAAGAGCGAGCCCTCGCGGCGGCCCTCGCGGATGGTCCGGGTGATCTCGAGGCTGCGGCGGCTCGACTGGTCGATCTCCAACGTACACGAGCTGCGGTACGGCACCAGCCGGTCGACGTGCCCGAGCGACGTCTTCTGGGTCTCGTTCAGGTAGTCGATGATGGCGCCGGCGGCGCGGAGGGCCTGCTCGTCGGCCTTCTCGTCGGAGAAGCCGAAGCCCTCCAGGCCCGCCGCGTGGAAGTGCTTCAGGAGATTCTGCCGGGCGGTCTCCAGCGAGAAGGCCCAGGCGGGCCGCCGCGTGATCATCATCCGATCGCCGAGGTGCCGGGGCACGCCCGGGGCCTCCTCGGCCAACAGGCATTCCGACGGTGCGATCCGGGCGAGCTGGTCGGGCAACTGCCCCGGCGGGAAACTGGCCGCCACGAACCGGCCGGTCGATAGCTCGACCCATGCCAGCCCCGTCGGATCGCCCGGCGCCACCGCCGCCAGGTAGTTGTTCGCCCGGGGATCGAGCAAGGCGTCGTCGGTGACGGTGCCGGGCGTAACGATCCGCGTCACCTCCCGCTTCACGAGCCCCTTGGCCAGCTTGGGGTCCTCGACCTGCTCGCAGACGGCCGCCCGGAGCCCGGCGGCGATCAGCTTGGCCAGGTAGCTCTGGAGCTGGTGATGGGGGAAGCCGGCCATGGGCATGGCGTTTTCCCCTTTTTCGCGGCTGGTCAGCGCCAGGCCGAGCACCCGGGCGGCAACGCGCGCATCGTCGTCGAACAGCTCATAGAAGTCGCCCATGCGAAACAGCAGGAGCGCGTCCGGGCATGCCCGCTTCGCGTCCCGGTACTGTCGCATCATGGGCGTGGTCGTTGCCATGCAGTATTGACGCTTACTGCTCCTCGGCTTTCGTGTCGTCCTTCGGTGGTCCTTCATCCCGATAGGAGCGGAGCATCAGGCCCACGCCCGCCGCAAACAGGACGACCATGCCCAGCAGGTGAGTGGTCTTCATCTGGAATAAGAACTGGATGCGACTGAGGATTTCGATGGCGATCACGGCAATCCCGAGATAAGTAAGCACCCATCCCCACCAGAGGCGCGAGTCGTAGAACAGGGCCACGACGCCCAGGAAGAACGGCACGAAGATGATGCCCATCGACGTGGTTTCCCAGTAGCCGCCATGCCCGTAGCCAAAGAGGCCCGAGATCAGCCCGTGGCCCGCCGTCGTGACCTTCACCGAATCGAAGAACAGGTACGTTGCCAGGGCCGACAAGCAGAAGCCGATGGCATATTTCCCCAGCCCGCCTTCCGTCCCGCCAGAGCCACGCATCGCAGTGCTCCCTTCTGTACTTGTCACGCTCCGCGTGACGCGATTTCCTCACGCGGAGCGTGGCGTACATTACTCGCCGACGTAGGGCAGCAGGGCCATGAAGCGGGCCCGCTTGATCGCCCGGGTCACGGCGTGCTGGCTGACGGCCGTGCAGCCGCTCTTTCGCCGGCTGATGACCTTGCCTTGGCGGTTGATGAGCTTTCTCAGGAGCTCGAGGTTCTTGTAGTCGACGTACATCGGCCGCGGCCGCTGGCCCTCGACAAAGAGCGGATCTTTCTTCTTGCCGCGGATCTTGGTCTTGGTGCGGCGCTTGCTGACTCGGTTGACCTGGAGCTTTCGTGCCATAGGGGGGTTCGACGTTTGGGCGTGGCGGTTCGTCGGCCGGCCCTGCCGGCGGGCAGGGCCAGATCCGGGGAAAGGGTTAAGTCTACCAGAAATCCGCCGCACGGCAAGCGGGGGGCGGAACAAAGCCCCCGGACTGCGTCCGGGGGTATTGTAAGCGCGGTGGCCGAGTGGCTGAAGGCACCAGCCTGAAAAGCTGGCAATCGGTCCAAGCAACTGATTCATGGGTTCGAATCCCATCCGCTCCGATTTTGTGCTCGACTTTTTCGTTGATCGACCGATAATACAAGCGCTTGGACCGAATGCCAGCCGTATCGGCTGCCGCCGTGCTCCTTCGGGGGGTGCGGCGTTTTTTATGCATCCATCGGGTGGTTTCATGGTGTCGAAGCGTGAGCACACTCCAGGAAATCATTGACGCCGCACAAGCCCTGCCGGCCGGTGAACGGGCATGGCTTATCCACGCCCTGTGGGACACCATGGCGCCGGAAGACTGGGCCCCTCCCAGCGAGGAGTGGGTTGCCGAGTCGCAACGGCGTTCCGAGGAGTACGACGCGGGACGAATGACCGCGTCGCCTTGGCCGGAGGTCCGCGATCGGGCCCGTCGCAAGGCCGGCATGGATGGGTAGAAACGCAAGCCCATGTATTGGACCGAGCGTTAGCCTCGGCCCTCCTGCCTGCCACCTTCCCCCCCGCAATTCCCTCACCCTCTGTCCCTCTCCCGGAGGGAGAGGGAAGCCTCGTATTCCGGCACCTTCGCCGTCGCGGCGCGGGCGACCGCCTCGATCGCAATGGCCGCCACCGCGGAACCGTAATCCAGGTCGATGTTGGCCATCGTGTCGTGGCTGTCGTGGTAGCCGTGCCGGTGAATGTCGTAGTTCTCCATGAAGAGCACGACCGGCATTCCGGCGTCGGAGAATATCTGGCCGTCCGTGTTGTAGAGCGAGCTGCGGGGATCGTTGGGCGGGCGGACCTCGCCGTGGAGCGCCGGATGGGGCGCTACCGCGGGCATCGACGTGCCGTCGGCACTCCGGCAACCCCGCGGCCCGCGGCGCTGCCGGCGGCGATTCCAGGCGGCCGTCGAGGCGTTCCATGCCACGTTGGCCGCCTGGGCCTGCTGGGCCAGCCAGAGCGACTCCCGGCCCGCGCCCGGCGAAATCTGGAAAATGTCCCGGTCATGGTCGTTGTTGTGCGCGATCATGTCGAGCACGTAGACGCCCCGGGCCTGCGCCCGCGACAGGTCTTTCCAGCGGCCGTCGGCCAGCCGGATCCGCAACCGGCCCTCGACCAACTGCTGGCAGAGGTGCCTCGCGCCCATGCAGTCCGCCGGGAACTCCTCGCCGGTCAGGTGGACGAGCCAGACGTCGCATTGCAGGCGGCCCTGCCGGGCCAGGTCGAGAAAGATCGGCGCGGCCAGCATCAGGGCGGCCGTGGCCGAATGGTTGTCGTCGGCCCCCGCGGCGGCCACTCGCGGCCCGCGACGCGAATCGGGATACCCGAACACGTCCTCCATGTAGGCCGTGTCGTAGTGGTCGGCCATGATGACCGCCTGGCGGCGGTCCCGCCCGGGAATGACCACGACCAGGTCCCGCTCGTAGGTCCGGTCATCCTGGTTCCTCTGCCAGCCGCCGGACCAGGCCATCGGAAAATCGGTCCGCCACTGGAATGGCAGCTCGCCGACCGCCGCGCGGCCGGTCAAGCCCGCGGCGGCCACAACGCGCCGGTGATACGCAAGCAGGAAATCGCCCAAGGCCTCCAAATCGCGATGGTGATGGACCAGGCGGGCCCGGGTGTCCGGGTCTTCCGCACAGTCGGCGTTGTCTTTGTTGCGGTACCGCCCCGCGGCCAACCGGCTGATCATCTTCCAGTAAGACTTCTCGAAAGACCGCCGGGCCGTGCGGGCGAAGGTGAGGGAAGTGTCCCGCAGGGTGGGTCGACGGGCACCGACGCCCGGCGTTGGTCGGCGAGTCCCACCAAGTTGGCTGCTTTTTTGAAGCAGTGGCACACGCTCGATCAACCCGCGGAGGTGGGCAATCATCTCCTCCGCCGCCTGCGGATCGTGCGTGCGGCCCGGCAGCGAAGCGAGCCAATCGTCCAGCGATTCGTCCTTCGGCAGTGTGAGCAATTGCCGGGCGAAGCCCCGGGGCAAAGGCCGCCGGCCGCACAGGTCCCACGCGCAGAGCAGCTTGCGAACGTTCAGCATCGTCTGCCGGTAGTGCTGCTCGTGGTTGACCGTGAAGAGGCGGATGGCCTCTTGGTGGGGCCGCCGGGCCAACAACCGCGGCCAAAGCTCGATCGGGCGCCCGCGAGGCGGGGACTGTCCCGAGTTTCGTGTCAACGAAAATGGGACGGTCCCCTTTGACGAACGCTCGCCGTCGTACGCGACCAGGTTTCCCAACGGGGCGTCCGGCAGCACGGCCGGCTCGCCCGTCTTCGGATCGAAATAAGCCACCAGCGGCCGGTGCCAATAGACCTCATGCCGTCCC
>JBEKCP010000464.1:0-4833 GCA_050014815.1 Thermoguttaceae bacterium
CACTACTGTTACGTCATGGATAATCGACTCGACGATGCGTTCGCCAAGGTCCAGAGGGAAATCCAGGCACGGCGTGCCAAGTTGAGGATGAAGGCGAAAGACTCCCTCCGGACTCCTTCGTCCACGCTGCCGCGCTATCGTTGGAGTGCGGACACGTTTCACCAGCGTGACAACGACAAGATGTGTATTCACCACGTTCTTGTTGGAGTCCGAAACGGATGAACACCCACGTATTCGTTTGGGATGAAAGGGGCAGAGGTGAGAAGGGACTATTCCACGGTCACCGCCTCCAGGACCAGGGCGGCTTTCGCCGGATTCTTAACCGACCTGGCCTTCTTGGGTTTCGCCGATGCCGCCTTAACGACGATCTTTCCGCCGGCCGCCGAAAATGCCCTCACGAGCTGATCGAGCGATACGTCGCTGGCTGCTCGCTCGATCTTGGCGACTCGCGGCTGGCTTGTCCGGAGCTTTGGAGTGCGGCGACCGGGTACCCTCTGGGTGGCCGCTTTTCGCGGAGAGCGCGGAGAGATGCCCGGCGCGGCGAGACACAAGAAAGCGGCGACGAATCGCCGCACTCCAAAGACGGACGGCCCCTGAAGGGGCCTGAAAGAAAAGGGTGTCTTGACGACCTCTTCCCCGCAGGCGTAAACGCCTGGGCTACGGAAAAGTACGCCCCCACCCTCACCCCCGGCCCCTCTCCCGGAGCGAGAGGGGAGTTTTTGAGATCGCTTCCAATCCCCAATCGCTAATCCCCAATCCCCTTCCGCTCCGCGTTCTACTCCGGGAAGATCATCGCTTCGGCGAAGGCGGCATGGAAGTTGGGGTCGAAGGAAAGGTCCACGTGCTCGGTGCGGGCGGCTAATTGTTCGGCCTGCCCGCGGGCCGAAAGCGATAGGGCCACCAGCCGCGCGCCGGCCAGCGAGGTGTTGCCCTGGAAGCGAATGCGGCAATGCTCGATGCCCGGGGGCAGGAGGCCGATCCGCTGGGCGTTGCGGCGGCGAATGAAGTTGCCGAAGCCGCCGCCGATGAGGATCTGATCGAGGTCCTCCGGGCGGAGGCCCGCCTGGCGGAGCAGGATCCCCAGGCCGGCGCGGATCGCGCCGGCGGCAAGCTGTAGCTCGCGGACGTCCTGCTGGGTGAGCACGACGGGCCGGCCGCCGGCCGCCTCCTCTGCGTCGGCCAGGACGAAGCCGAGGTGGCGGCCCGCCGGAATGATCCGCCGCACGAGGTCCGGCGGCACGCCGGGGGGCAGATCGCCGGGCTGTTGCAGGCGCCCTTGCGGCGTGAGGATGCCGTGCCGCAAGAGTTCCGCCACGGCGTCGATCAACGCGGAGCCGCACAGGCCCAGCGGCGGCACGTTGCCGATGACTTCGATCGAGAGCCGGCCATCGACCTGGACCTTCTCGACGGCGCCGGCGGCGGCCCGCATGCCCTGCGAGATCCGGGCGCCCTCGAAGGCGGGGCCGGCCGCGGTCGAGGCGGCGGTCAGTTTCCCGCCAGCCACCAGCGCGATCTCGCCGTTGGTGCCGATGTCGATGAAGGCGGTGGGCTTCTCGCAGTCGGCCAGACCGGTGGCGAGGATGCCGGCCACGGTGTCGCCGCCGACGAAGCCGCCGATGACCGGCAGCACGTAGGCCCGGCCGCGGGGGTGCAGGGTCAGGCCGATCTGTCGGGCCGGCATCGCCAGTCCCCGGCCCATGGCCGGCACGAAGGGCACCTCGCCGAGCGACTTGGGGTCGATGCCGCAGAGCAACTGCTGCATGGTCGTGTTGCCGGCGATCGTCACACTGTAGACGCGGCGGCGGTCGGTCTGGACTTCCCGGCACAACTCGCCGATCATCTCGTCAATCGCGGCGACGACGGCCTGTTGAAGCTCGGCGAGCCCGCCGGGCCGGTCCGTGGCGTGCAGGATCCTGGCGAGCACGTCGTCGCCGAAGCGGGTCTGGGGATTCAGCCGGGAGGCGACGGCCACCTGGCGGCCCGTGCCCAGATCCAACAACGCCGCCACGAGCGTGGTGGTGCCCAAGTCGACGGCCGCGCCATAGGCTTCCCACTCGGTATTGCCCGGCTCGAAGTCCAGCAGGTGTCCATCGGCGAGGACGGCCGTGCCGCGGAAACCCGCCTCGCGGAGCCGGCGGGGCAGCTCGCCGAGGAGATCCAGTTCCGCCTGGAACGGCCCGGTGGCCTTCTCCAGGCGAACCAGGTCGGGTTCGTCGTCGCCGCGGACGGGCACCGGCAGCTCGACGTAGCGCTTCGAGACGACGGGGCAGCCCCCGGCCTCGACCGCCGCGGACGACTCGACGAGGATCGGATGGCCCGCTCCCACGCGGGACGCCTGCGGGACCAGGACGGCCATAGGACCATGGACCGGCGTCTGGCAGGCGAGGCGGCAGCCGGCGCGGATTTCGTCGGCGGAGAAGAGGGCGGTCTCGACGGCGGTGGGCTCGCCCGCGCCCTCGAAGACCACAACGCGGCACTTGCCGCACTTCCCTTCGCCGCCGCAGGGCACTTCGAGCACCAACCCCGCCTCCGCCGCGGCCTCCGCAAGGCGGGTACACGCGAGCACGTGGACGACCTGGTCGCCGGGCTGGAAAGTGACCGGGATGCGGGCCTGGGGCATCAGGCGTCCTCCGGCGAGCTGGCCTGCACCTGCCCAAGCAACTCCACGAACTTGGCGGCGGTGGGCGTGAAGACCTTCCGCTGGCGATGGATGATCCCGATCGGGCGGCGAAGCTCCGGAGCGATCAGCCGGACCGCCACGAGGCTGCCCGTGCGGCAGGCGTCGAGGATCGTCGGCTCCGGCAGAATGCTCACGCCCGCCCCAATCTCCACCGCCTGCTTGATCGTCTCGATGTTGTCGAACTCCATGACGATGCGAATCGCCACCGACCGCTGCCGCAGATAGCGGTCGATCTCCTTGCGAATGCTCAGGTCGCGGTCGAACGACACGAAGTCCTCGCCCTGCAAGTGCTCGGCGGTCACTGCCTTTTCCCGGGCCAGGCGGTGCTTCGGGTGGCATACCAGGACCATCCGCTCCGAGCGCAGGGGGATGATCTGAACGTCGGCACACGCGGTCGGATAGGAGATGATCCCCAGGTCCACCTCGGCATTGACCACGGCGTCGTAGACCTTGTTCGGGCGGAGGAACTCCAGGCGGACCTTGGCCTTGGGGTAGCGCCGCATGAAGTCCTGCATGCACCGCCGCATGTCGTGCAGGCCGACCGAGTAGATCGCCGCCACCCGAACCAGGCCGCTGATATCCATCCGGAGCGAGCGGACGCGGGCCTCGACGGAGTTGTAGAGTTCGAGGACCTCGCGGAATCCCTCGTAACAGGCTTGGCCTTCAGGAGTTAAGACGAACGGGCGCTTGCTGCGATCGACCAGTTGCACGCCGAAGTGCTTCTCGACCCGGTGGACGCACTGGGTGGCCGCCGACTGGCTGACCTCGTTAATGACCGCCCCCCGAGAGAAACTCTGGTGCTGAATGACATCGCAGAAGACGCGGAGGGTCTCGATGTTCATAAGGGCATCTTATCATAAGCGTGGCTTATGATCAAGGGGCCGACCCATCAAGCAATCATCAAGGGGCGCTAGAGCCCCGACCGCGCTCGATTGGCACGTTGGCTGCCACGACGTGCGCGTTGCGGTGCCCCACGTTGCCGCCCGTCGCGTAGCGACGATACGATGGTAGCCGTGGGTTTCAACCCACGGACCCAGGAGGCCGGCGCAAGAATTGCGCCGCGTAGCGGCGCCTGATGTTTCGGCCGTCGCTACGCGACGAACGCATAATCTACGCGACGAACGCATAATCTTTTTGACGGCAACGGCGGGTTAAAACCCGCCGCTACCATCATCGCGTCGCTACGCGACGAGCACCGCACCCGACCGTTACCGGGTGCCACTCACCGCCCGAACAGCTCGGTGAAATGCACCCCGCTGCGGCCGACGCCGACGCGGACGTGGTCGGGCGCCAGCATGTTCTTGTGATGTCCCGGGCTGTGGAACCAGGCGGTGTTGGCCTCGCGGCCGTCGGCGCGGCCCATGAAGATGTTCTCGGCGCTGGCGGTCGTGCCGAACCGCCGGGCCCGGTCCCACGGGAGCTTCTTGCCCTCGACCGGCGACTCGTGCGCGAAGAAGTGCAGGGTCTCCATGTCGTGGCTGTGGTCGCGGGCCGCCGCACACAACTGCACGTCGGTCGCCAGGGCGGAAAGCCCCAGCAGGTTCCGCGTCAGGTTCAACGCCAGGATCGTCCGGGCCTCTTCGGCGTCGATCTTGTCGGCAAGGCGGGCATTGGCGGCCAGGACCGTTCGGGTGTTTGCGTCCATCGGGGTGGCCAACGCGGCGGCCAACCGCTCTTCGCCTTCGAGATACTCCTCGAAGTTCGGCGGCTTCGGCGGGTCCTCGCCTGCGGCGGCCGCCGGCGGGGGTATCTTCGCCTGGCACTCCTGCCAGAGCTTTCCCATCCCCTCCAGGCGTTTCCGTTCCCCTTTGAGCGACTCCGACGGCTCCAGCACTCTCGCCCGACCGATGATGAAGATCTCTTCCAGCCGCCGGAGGGCCGGGTCTCCCTCGGCGATGATGGCGGCCTTCGTGAAACCCTCCCCGCGGTGCTGGAGGCCCAGGATCTTCTGGCGGAGTTGGACGACCTCGTTGAGGTCAGCCCCCTGGGCCTTCCTTTTTCCCGCCACGGCCGCCTGCTGCTGGAACCTGGAGCTGTAATGCCGCAACAGGGGGCGCAGTTCCCGCTCGACGGCGGCCGACGCAATCGCCGCGGCCCCCGGCCCAACGGCCAGCACCCGGTCGAGGACCTCCTGCCGCTTGTCCATGTCGGCG
>JBEKCP010000465.1:0-4831 GCA_050014815.1 Thermoguttaceae bacterium
GCTCCGCGACATCCTGGCGCAACTTGCCCGGCCAGGCCGCGATCCCCGCGAAGACCTCCCGCCGCCCGTCTTCAAGCAGGGCGTGCTCAAGTTGGAGGACCTCGCGCCGGGGATGGAACTGACCGGGACCGTTCTCAACGTGGTGGACTTCGGCTGTTTCGTCGACATCGGCATGCACGACAGCGGCCTGGTTCACGTCAGCCGGATGGCCGACCGATTCATCCGCGATCCGCACGAGGTTGCGGCCGTGGGCGACATCGTGAAGGTCTGGGTCATGGAAGTGGACAAGGAGCGGCGGCGGGTGTCGCTGACGATGATCCGGCCGGGGTCGGAGCGTCCGCGTCGGCCGCCGGGTCGGGGCGCGGCCGGGCCGCCGGCACAACCCGCGGGCCGGCCGGCTGCCGCAGCCCGCCCGGCTGGCGCAGCCCCACCGGTGGGCGCAGCCCGCCCGGCGGATACGGCTGCCCCGGCGGGGCCGTCGCGGGGGCCGTCGTCGCGGCCCCCTGCCGGAGCCGGCGGAGGGCCGGGCCGCAGTGGACGCCCTGGTGCGCCTTCCGGCCGGAGTGGCCCCGGCGGCGGTGGTCCGCCGGCGGGCCGCCCCCCCCGCCAGCGCCGGCCGCAGGGCGGGCCCCGGTCCCAGGATCATGCGGGGCGTGGTGCTCGACCGCCCCAGCCCAAGCCTCGGCCGCGGATCCCCATTACGGAAGCCATGAAGGCCGGCAAGGAGCCGTTGCGGACCTTCGGCGACCTGGTGCAGTTCTTCGAGACCCGGCAGACGGAACCCCCAACCGATCACCCGCCCGAGCCGCTTGCGGCTTCCCAGCCGGCGCCCGAGCCGCTTGCGGAGTCGCCGGCTCCGGGGCCCCAGCCCGGCGAGGAACCGCCCGCCGGCCAGTCATAGGAGGCTTGTCGTTTAGCGGGCGGGCTTGCCCGCCGGGGGAATCGTGGGCCGACCGGTACTCGGCGGGCAAGCCCGCCCGCTAAACGTGTATTAGCCGACGCCATGGACTTCCAAGAGCGACTCGACAAAGCGATTCAGCGAGGCCGGCACGCCGGCCTTACCCGGGCGCAAGAAGAGGCCCAGCGGACCCTGAGCGAGAAGGATCTCCAAAGACTCCACTCGCAGTGCCGGCTCCAGGCTACCGAGCACATCGAGCAGTGCCTCCGCCAGTTGGCCGATCGGTTCCCCGGGTTCCGCTTCGAGACGATCGTCGAAGAGCGGGGCTGGGGCGCGGCGATCGGGCGCGAGGACCTCCGCCTCAAGCCGGGCCATCGCCGCAGCAATTGTTTCAGCCGGCTGGAAATGGTCATCTCCCCGCAGTCGCCGGCCTTCATCCTCGAGTTGACCGTCAAGGGCACGATCTGCAATCGCGAGCTGTTCAACCGCACCCATTTCCAGCGGCTGGCCGAGGTCGATCTCGGCGCGCTGACCGAGTTGATCGACTTGTGGGCGCTGCAATACGCGGAACGCTACGCCGCCGAACGCTGAACGCCGGCCGGCAAGCAACTTGGGGACGGCCGGAGAACAACTTCCAGATTCGGCCACGGATGAAACACGGATCGAACACGGATCAAAATCCTTGACTTCCGCCCTCCACGTCCGCACGCAGTTCCGCCCGCGACGGCCCGGTGAGACGCCTCGGCGCGCCCGGCCTACATCGGCAAGTAGTAGTGCGCGACCATCGCGTACCAGGTGCCCGCGATGCCAACCATCGCGGCACTGATCGTGATGACCGGCAGGAAGAGACGCGAGTGCTTGACCGCCGCCAGGAGATTGTGGCCGCACAGGGCTTGCAGCAACAGCAGGATCAGCGGCAGCAGGTAGCGAGGTTGCATGCCTTCCACCCGCTTGGCGCCGACATGACCCGACGACAGGTAGACCATCGTGATTACCGCGGCCGCGCCGACGATGTACGTGCCCAGAAGCGCGAGTTTCATCCGCAGCGGCAGCGGACGGGGCCCGCGATCCAGCACCGCGGTGGCCAGCACGGCCAATCCGTAGTATTGCCACGCGCGATTCGGCACGAACACGTTGAGCCAGCCGAGCAGGCCGATCATGTACACGTAGGTGTCCTTGCGCACCATGGCCTTGAACACCACTGCCGTATAACTCGGCAAGTGCGTCACGATGTGGTGGACCTGGGCCTGCGGATCGACCCACGGCATTATCGGCTCGTAGAGCGGCCGCACCGAAGAGGCCCAGGCGATGTTCAACGTTACGGGCAAACCCACGACGAGCAGCATCCCCAGGAGCCAGGCCCGAAGACCGCCGAACTTGTTCCGCGGGACGGCGAAGAACAAGAGCGCCATCGTCACGTAGACCTGTTTCGACAATGCCAAGAGCGACAAGAGCAATGCCAGCGCCGCCAGGTTGCCGGCGCTCGCTTTCGCCGACTCCATCGCGAGCCGCAGGGCCGCGGCCGTAGCCAGCAGGGCCAGCGCCAGGGTGACCGCGTCGGCCGAGACCGAGGCCGCCAGGAACATCGACAGGGGCATCATCGCCACCAGGGCCATGGTCCACTTGAGAACCGGCGTCCACTTCACGGCAAGCACCGTCAGCGCCAAGTACACCGCCAGGTTGGCCAACCGGCCGCAATAGAGAAGCGCCAGCGGCGAACACGGCGTCCATCGGGCCGTCCACAAGGCGACCGCACACGGCAGGTAGACCACCGGGCTGTAAAGCGCCATGTTGGGGAACCCTATAAACAGGCGCTCGTGGGCCGCCAGCGGGATCGCACGCGCCGATGGGATGCGCTGCCAGAAGCCGCGAAAGACCTTGTCGGGCGTCGTGTGGCCGACGATCGCCGTGTAGGTCGTCAGCAACGAGACCGGCAGTTCGCCGCCCACCTTTGAGCCGTTCCTGCTCGCGTACCACGCGCCTTCCGAACATTGATACGCACGGAGGAAATGGCCAAACTCGTCGGGCACGCCGAAAGGCGGCGTCATGAAGACCAGCGAGCCGCCCAACAAGAGCCCGCACCAGAGCAAAATCCGATGCGGCCGCAGCAGCGGGGCCGCAACGGCCGGGCCGGCTTGTCCAGGAGCGTTGCTCATCAGTTGCTCGTGGGTTACAACACCTCCTGGGGCGCCGCAGCCGCCGGATCACGCACCCAACCGGCATGTCGCTGCGGATGCGGCCCGGTGCCCTCCACGCGGGCGCTCAGGACCCGGCCGGTATTGGCCGCCCGGGGCAGGCCGAGAATCCCGTACTCCAGGAGCCGGTGCAACAGGTACTTGATCTGTCGCGGCCGGACATTCGCCGCCAGGCGTAAGAAACGAACCGGGTTGAGGTAGAATCGGCGGAACGCCTGCGACTGCGCCTTCTTCAGTTGGTCGCGGCTAAGGCCCGGCGGGATCCATTCCGGCTCCTTGTAGCTGTTCTTGGTCCAGTCGGGCTGGAACTGACCGGAAAGCGTCTCCCACAACTCCGAGCCGGGGAGCACGTCGAGAACGAGGAACTGCGCCCGCGCCAGCTTCGAGCGGGCGGCAAAGGAAGTGGTTTCCTCGATCGTTTCGGAGGTTTCGCCGGGCAGGCCGAAAATGAAGAACCC
The DNA here is from genome assembly GCA_050014815.1 of Thermoguttaceae bacterium. GTDB lineage: Bacteria > Planctomycetota > Planctomycetia > Pirellulales > Thermoguttaceae > JBEKCP01. Next base: position 3,552 of record JBEKCP010000465.1, read on the forward strand.
CTGGCAGGAGATGCCCAGCCTGGCCCCGAGGCGGATCGCCCGATCCATCGTCTGAATCACCTCGTGCTTCTTGATGTTCCGGAGGATCTGCGGATTGGCCGACTCGATGCCGTAGGCGAAATAGTAGCAACCGCTCTGCTTCATCAGCCGGATCAGCGCCTCGTCGACCTTGTCGGCCCGGATGCCGTTCGGACACGCCCAGCTCACCTTCAGGCGCCGCTCGATCATGAGCCGGCAGATCTGCTCGACGTGCTCCCGGCGAAAAGTCAGGTTGTCGTCCTCGAAGTGGATCTCCTTGACCCCGAACCGCTCGACAAGGTATTGGATCTCATCGACCACGTTCTCCGGCGTGCGGGACCGCATCCGGCGGCCGTAGAATCGCGGGCTGGCGCAGAAAGTACACTCGTAGGGGCAGCCGCGAGTGGTCGTGATCACGCCGATCGGGAAATTCTTGACGATCGCGCCATGGGGGGCCGGCGGATAGCCGTTGGGATCGATCTGCTCCCAGTCGGGGAAAGGAAGCGCGTCCAGGTCGTCGCAAGTCTCCCCTTTCTCGTCGGGGGTCCGCCCCAGGTACTCGTCCTCGATACTGTAAACGCCTGGAATGCCGCGATGGACCAGGCCGTTTTCCAGGAGTTTGCGCAAGGCGATCTCCCCTTCGCCCCGCACCACGAAGTCCGCGCCCGAATCACGGAGCGTATCATAGGTCAGGAAGGTCGGGTGGACGCCGCCCAAGATGACCTTCACGCCGCTTGCCTTGAGCTCCCGGCAGAGCCCGATAGCCTGTTCATAGAAGGCGGTCAGGCAGGTAATCCCGACCGCATCGGGACTCTCGGCCAGGATGCGCTCGGCGAGGGCGTCGTTGTCCAGGCCGTCCCGCAGGCCGTCGATGATCTTGGCCTCGATGCCGTGCTGTTTCAGGTACGAGGCCAGGTATCCCAGGCCAAGCGGAGGCGTAACGATGTGGCTCGGATAGTTCGGTCGGACCAGTACGATCTTCATTGGACATCCTTGTCGCAATGGCGGCAGCGGCCCCGAGGATACTACCGCAGTGGGGGGAAGACTCTGGGTAGCGGGGCTTATGACAAAAAAACGCGAGAGCGTCAAGAGCAGTTCAGGCGGCCCCTCCCAGTAGGGGGGGTGACTTGTTAGCCCGAAGGGCTTGAGAAACATAGCCCGGGGTTGCGGCGGAGCCGCTACCCCGGGTCTCAAGCCATCACCGCACCAACCCTGAAAGGGTTGCGTCGTGGGGCGCGGCCCAGCGAAACCCCGGTGGGGTT
>JBEKCP010000466.1:0-4829 GCA_050014815.1 Thermoguttaceae bacterium
GCGCAAGATTGGAAAGGGGACTGGCTCCGTCGCCACGCTCGATGTGGCGGTGGGCAAACGGGTTGCGGCGACGGTGCCTGTCCCCTTTCCCCGGAGGGCGAAAAAAGGGGGACAGGCACCGTGGCGGCAGCGATTCTTCCAACGGTAAGCAACCTGCGCCACGGAGCCAGTCCCCCTTTTTTCGCCGAACTTCAAAAAAAGGATCCTCCGATGGAAATCAAGAAGCCCACCAAGCGCGTCCTGACCCGTTACGAGGGCAACCCGGTGCTCACCGGCCGCGATTTTCCCTGGATGATGCGGTCGGTCTACAATTCCTCGGCCGTGCGGACGCGGCACAAGAATGCCCGCAGCAAGTATGTCATGCTCACCCGCTGCAACCAGCTCAACCACGAGACGCTGATGTGGGCGGCCGATTCCGCCGACGGCCTGCACTGGAAGCTTCGCCCCGCCCCCTACGAGATGCCCGATACGCCCGAGTGGAAGTTCCACACCAAGGAGGTCTATTACGATCCCCGCATCCAGTGGCTCGACGGCGAGTACAAGGTGCTGGTGGCCACCGAGGGCAACGGCTACTGCCGCGTCGCCTGCTTCACCTCGCCGGACCTGGAAACGGTCGCCTTCTCCCACTGGCTGAACCACATGGACGCCCGCAACATGGTGTTGTTCCCGGAGAAGAGCCGCGACGGGCGCTACATGCGGCTGGATCGCCCCAACATGGTCGGCAAGGGGGGCAAGGGCGATATCTGGCTCGACTTCTCGCCCGACCTGGTCCACTGGGGCGACGCGAAACTCTGCCTCCAGATCTCTGACATGAAGCTGTTCGCCCTGCACGGCCTGGGTCCGTCGACCAATCCCGTGCGGATCGACGACGGCTGGCTGATCATCTTCCACACCGTGGTGAACAACGCCTCGACGCGGGAGTACGCCGCGGCCGCCGCGATCCTCGATTACCACGAGCCGTGGCGCGTGAAGCACGTCACCGAGCATCCCATCCTCTGGCCCGAGGCCGACTACGAGCTCAAGGGGCACGTCGACCACGTCTGCTTCACCTGCTCGATGATCGTCGAGGATGACGGAACGGTCAAGGTGTATTACGGCGGGGCCGATTTCGTGCAGTGCGTGGCCCTGGGCAAGCTCGAAGACATCATCTTCGCGTGCAAGCACTGGTGAGCCGCAACAGAAGCTATTTCGGCGAAGGATTCCCGGCGCATTGCGAGGAAGCCGCCCATGCCGGGCGGTCGACCGCCACGACCGCCCCGCGATCGGCCGCGTCGCGGGCCAAGAGCGCTACGTGCGACAGTGCAAAGGCCTCCTCCGTGTCCAGCGCGTAGGGGAGTCCCTGGCGGAGGCACCGCAGGAAATTGCGGAACATGGGGTCCGGCGGCGGCAAGGCGAGGTCCGTCGCCCCCGCCTCCCCTTCGATCAGCCGACACCAGCCCTGGCTGGCGTTGGCCTCCAGGACGCCGCGGCTCCCGACCACCCGGATCCAGTCGTCGCCGTGGGTCGCCGCGCCGGCGGGCCGGCAGAAGTCGATGCTCGCCGTCGCCGACCCGCCCCCGCTCAGCCGCGCGACAATCGCCGCGTGGTCCTCGCAGCCGGGCCGGTCCGGATGCGCCAGGTTGCCCTGCGCCGCCGCCACCGACGCAAACCATTCCCCCGTGACGAACCGGATCATGTCCAGCGCGTGGATCCCGATCCACGGAATGGTGCCGCCGTAGACCGCGCGGTCGCCGAACCACTCCGGGCGGGTGCCCCACTTGTACGACTTCCGCGCGTTGACGGCCACCACCCGCCCGATCCGGCCGTCGCCAACCGCCTGCCTGGCGGCCAGGAAGGCCGGCAGGCCCCGCATCGTGTGCATCGCCAGCAGGCGGCGGCCGCCGCGGCGGACTGCCTCGTGTAGCCGGCCAAGCCCGGCAACATCCAGGGCCAACGGCTTCTCGCAGATCAGGTGGCAGCCGGCCTCGGCCGCCGCCGCCGCGACCGGCACGATCCGGTCCAGCCGCGTACTCACCACCGCGACCTCCGGCCGCACCCCGTGGAGCATCGCCTTGAAGTCGTCAAACGGCTGCACGTCGGGCGTTGCCAGCGCGTGGCGCCGCAGGCCGCCGAGATCCTCGCCGGCATACGCCGGCGCCGTGGCCACCAGCCGGGCCTCGTCGAACCCCACCAGCGAGTCGAACACCTCCGCCCAATGCCCCCACCCGCCGATACTGACGACCCGCAACGGTTCCATGCCTGACCTTCACTCCCCGGTAGGTCCCGCTTGCCGAGCGGGACTCCCCGGTAGGTCCCGCTTGCCAGTAGGTCCCGCCTGCCGGGCGGGACTCCGTCTCGCACCGTCCCGCTCGGCAAGCGGGACCTACCGACTGCTACCCGGTCCTGAACCATGCCCCCAAAAACCAGTATACCCCTGCCCGCGCGGCCCCGAAAGTGGACCGCTCGCGGCAAGATCTTCTGGAGGCTCCCCCCAATAATGTCCTTCCGCGTATAATTGAACGGCCGCACCATGATCGATCCCCTCCGTGTAACCGACTTCGACCGGAGCCAAGAGGGCCTGGAGGTCTTCTGGATCTTCTGCGTCGTCGTGGCCGGCAAGAATGCCGACTCGATGGCCGAGGCCGTCCGGCGGCTGCTGGGCGGCCGGCCGCCCGGACAGCGGCCGCTGGCGTATCTCGCGTCGCTGGGCCCCCGGTTGCACGATGCCCTGGTGGCCAGCCGCACCGGCCAGTATCGCCGGATCGCCCGCGCGCTGGCCGAGTCGTTCGATCTCGACCTGGCCGGGGCGGCCCTGGAGCGGCTCGAACAGGTTCACGGCGTCGGTCCCAAGACGGCGCGATACTTCGTGCTGCACACGCGGGCCCGCGCCCGGGTCGCCGTGCTCGATACGCACCTCCTGAAATGGCTCAAAAGGCGCGGCCTGCCCGCCGTACCCCCCCACACCCCAGGCAGCCGCAAGCGATACCTGGAGTTGGAGTCCCGGGCGATCCTCGCGATGGAGCGGGCCTTCCCCAACATGACGCTCGCCCAGGCCGATCTTCACATCTGGGCCACCACCAGCGGCCGGACCGCCCCGTAGATCCCGCCTGCCGGGCGGGACTTCCCGGTAGATCCCGCCTGCCCGTAGGTCCCGCCTGCCGGGCGGGACTCGTGTCTAATCTCCCGCGGCCATGACCTAGCCCGGATTATTCATAGGCACGGCATCCGGGCGCAGTGTGTTCGACACTAGCCCGACGCGCAAGCGAGGGCAACTCGTTGGCAGCCCCTCGCTTGCGCTTCGGGCTAGTGTTTGGCCATGAATGATCCGGGATAGGGGAAGGACGGGGCACTTGCCGATCGGTCCCCTCTCCCTCCGGGAGAGGCACCCGCGAGCGGGTACCCGGGGGTGAGGGCACTAAGCGCGCGTCAATGAATAAGTTACCCTAAATGTAGCAGGCACACGCCGTGTGCCGTCCGCCAATAACGGTACACGGCGTGTGCCTACTACTTTCGAATTCGGCAGTGGGCCGGCGTAGTCCCGTCGTTGGTGGCCATCAGTAATTACCCACGTTCCGCTTGGCCACCATCTCGCGCAAAAGGGCATGGAGCCGTCCGTCGTTGGGCCTCCGCTGGAGACACCAGCTCAGGTGCGGCTGGGCGTCGGCGTATCGGCCGGCGGCGACGAGGCAGCGGGCCGCCTCGTACCGGGCGGGGAAGTGCGAGGGGTCGGCCCGCGCGGCCTTCTCGGCCGCCTGAAGCTCGCCCTCCCGATCGCCCATCTGTCCGCAAAGCGAGTTGGCCTCCAGCCACGCCCGGGCGCTGGCCGCGCCTTGGAGGCGGGCGGCCTCGCTCTCGGCCACTTGGCGATAGAAATGGCGGAGATCGGCCAACTCGTCGGCGATCCACCGCCGGGCGGCGGCTTCTTCTGCGTTCCGATCGGGCAGCCACGTGCCCGTACACTGCCGGTAGACCTGGCGGAGCTGGCCCGACTGCGCCGCTTCCGACCACTTCCCATATTGCACGTGGAGCGTGCGGAGGGCGTCCAGGTTGGGCTGGAAGGTTGCCAGCAGGAAGTTGACGGGGATGCGGCCCGCCAACAACTCGATGAGCTGCATCCGGTGGACGGGGCTGTTGCGGAACGCCTTTTGCCAGTATTCCAGGGCGTCCGGCAGGTGGCCGGCCTGTGCGGCGTGCTTGCCGGCCTCCAGCAGCATGCCGCCGTCGAAGGGCCGCACGGCCAGCGCCTGGGCAACGTATGCGTCTTGGGCCGCAAGGGAATCGGAGCCGTCGAGGAAGCACAACTCGGCCAGGAACAGGTAGGCTTCGCCTTCGAGTGGGCAGAGGCTGAGGGCGGCTCGGGCGTGGTCGCGGGCGCGATCCAGGGCGGCCCGCCGATCACCCACCGCCCGCGCCAGCCACTCGTCGACCGCCTCGGGCGACGCGAAGCCGGCCGCCAGGGCCGCCTCGCGGATCTGCGAGAGCGGCATGGCGTTCTCGGAGGACATCTGGCGGCGGTCGAAATAGCGGAGGTAGGCTTCCGCGAGGCGGAGGTGGGCGCGGGCGTGATCGGGTTCCCATTGGAGCGCCTGCTCGAGCTCCCCGATCTGTTGGACGGTGGAGGACTGCGCCGCGCGGTCGTCGTCGGCGGCATTGGCCGGCTTCCCCTTGACTTGCACCGGGTGGCTTGCGGCTATGTCGAGCAGGAGATACGAATCCCAGTGGGATTGGGCCATGGCGGGGCCGATGCAGCCGGCGGCGGCCCAGGCCCCGGCGAGCGTCAGGACGAGCGTGGCCGCCAGAACAGCCGGCCGGACCACGGCAACCGTTTGGAACCGGTGGCCGGACGGGTC
>JBEKCP010000467.1:0-4826 GCA_050014815.1 Thermoguttaceae bacterium
GCGGGAATTACATCGAAACGGTTACTAATCCGGTCGCATCCGCGACCACGACCGTGGTCTTCGCGACGGCCGCTTCCTCGACGGCCGGCCAGTATGTCGGGTTCTTGGCTGCCGTGCGGCCCGTTGCCCCGGGCGCGGGCGTCGCCGCCGGCAGCGTGACGTTCATGGCCGGCGCCACCACGCTCGGCACGGCCCCGCTGGACGCCAACGGCAACGCGATCCTCTTTACAGCGTCGCTACCGGTTGGCAGCGATGCCATCACGGCCTACTACGCCGGCAACGCCACCTTCATCGCCAGCACCAGCGGCAATTACATCGAAACCGTTAGCGCGGCCCCGGGCAAGCGCATGATCACGGCCTCCCCCGCCGGCGCCGCCAACCTCGCCCCAGGCACGAGCGGCAGTACGGCGCCGACGGTACACACTACGGTCGCCACGGCGGTGGCCTTCGGCCCAACGGCGGCCGTCAACCGGCCCCTGGCGCCGGCAGCGGTGGACCACGTCATGGCCGCGGGAGATTAGACACGAGTCCCGCCCGGAAGGCGAACGCTCCCGGCCGCTAGAACGCTTGGTTGACCGAATCCACGACTTGCAGCCTTCCGACCAGGCCGTTTTCGACCCTTCGCGCCGCACTGAGTTGGTTCGCTCTGCCGTGCCCGAGATGATCCGCCGGGAACTGGCCCACGCCGGCGTGTTGACCGAGGACACGTCGTTCTCGGCCAAATTGTTGGGATGGGTGGAGGTGGCGTAATTGAAGGTTGGCAAGCGGCCTGCTGTGCCAACACAGCCTTGAGAAAGCGAGGACGACGGTAAGGAATCATGCTTACCCGGAAGGTTGCACCATGACCGATCCGTTACTCTCCATGGCGATGTCCGTTCACGCCAACCCCGGCGTGTATGCGTTGCTGCTCGGCTCCGGTGTTTCACGGGCGGCCAGCATCCCAACCGGCTGGGAGGTGGTGGAGGACCTGATCCGCAAGATCGCGGTCCTCGCAAAGGAAGACTGCGGGGCGGACCCAGCCGTGTGGTATCGGCAGAAGTTCGGAAGTGAGCCCGACTACTCCGTGTTGCTCGACTCGGTGGCAAGGTCGCCCTCGGAAAGGCAACAACTGCTACGGTCCCACTTCGAGCCTGACGACGATGAACGCGAACAAGGGTTGAAGCAGCCGACTGCGGCACACCGAGCCGTCGCGAAGCTCGTGGCGAAGGGCTACTTTCGGGTCATCCTCACCACCAACTTCGACAAGCTGATCGAACGCGCCATCGAGGACGAGGGCGTGGCGCCCACGGTAATCAGCACCCCCGATGCCATCGAGGGAGCCCTGCCCCTCGTTCATCAGCGGTGCTGCGTGGTCAAGTTGCACGGCGACTACCTCGACACCAGGATCAAGAATACGCCGGCTGAGCTTGCGGGATACGATGGCCGTGTTGCTCGGTTGCTTGCCCAGGTCTTCGATGAGTTCGGTTTGATCGTCAGCGGCTGGTCCGGTCAGTGGGATATGGCGCTGCGGGCAGCTCTGGAACGATGTCCTTCGCGGCGGTTCACCATGTTCTGGACATCGCGCGGGGAACCGGGCGAAACGGCCAAGGAATTGATACGGCTCCGGGGCGGACAGACCGTCTTGACCCCCGACGCCGACGCGGTGTTCACCAAGCTCGACGAGTTGGTTACGGCCCTGGCCGACTCCAAGCGAACGCATCCATCGTCTGTGGAGGCGACCGTGGCATTGGCCAAGCGGTATTTGTCGTCACCGCAGTATCAGGTGCATCTCCATGATCTGGTTGTCGATGAAGCGGAAGCAACCTGTAGTCGGCTTGCACAACATAATCAAGAGTTTCTCAGGCATCCGCGCTACAGCCGTTCTCATGCTTTCCACGCAACCTCCCTTTCAGACCCGACGACTGGATTTGCACCAGCATGATGCGGTTTACAAAACCGTCGCCTCGCTGTTCGGCCACGTCGGCAAGCAGGAGTGCGAGGAGTCGAACCGGGCACCGCCGCGCAGCGGTGGTCTGGCGGCTTTGGAGGCCGCTTCCTCTCCCAGGAGGACACTCCTGTATCGGCCCCCGGCCTTGCGGTAGATCCCGTCTGCCGGACGGGACTTTGCCAAAGGCAGGCCGCAGTCCCGCCCGGCAGGCGGGACCTACTCTCGCAGCGTTACGTTCCAGTACGCTTCGCTGATGAACTTCGACCAGCTTTCGATCCGCACCTCGTGGTCCGCCGACCAACGCGACCCGCAAGCGGGTGCCCCGTCGGTGCCCGGCGGCTTCCCGGGCACCGCCGCGCAGCGGTGGTCGGGCCGAACCGGCTTGCGGCGCAGGCGCATCCGCGCCTGCTCCGGCGTCCGGTCGGCCTTCCGCTTGTTGCAGACCATACACGCCAGCACGCAGTTATCCCAGTTCGACACACCACCCTGCGAACGCGGGACAACGTGGTCCAGCGTCAAGTCCTCGCTGCCCGGCTGGGCACCGCAGTATTGGCAGGTGTAATGGTCCCGCTTGAAAATGTTGCGGCGGCTGAAGGTCACATGGGCCACCGGCAGCCGGTCGTAGCCGCTCAGGGCGACCACTTCCGGCACCCGCAGCTTGAACCGTACCGCATGGATGCAGTCCTCGCCGTCGCGCGGCCGCAGCCTCGACCAGTCAGCCCAGGTATAGAGCTGGTAGTCGGCCGGGTCCACGATGCGGGCGGACTCGTTCCACAGCAGCACCAGCGCCCGCGCCACGGTGGCGACGTTCACCGGCTGCCAGTTGCGGTTCAGGTCAGGACCAGCGTCGGCCGCTGGAGTACCTTGGCGACCAAAGTTCCCCTGATTTTATCCCCGGTTGTGCTCCTTGCCTGCGGAGGTTGGGGTGACCGCCGCGGGTTCATTGGCCTGCCGTTGTTCCGAGAATAGGGTCCTTTGCCAGGAACCTCGAAAAATGTATGACTTTGTGACACGGGTTCGCCGTTGGAGCGGTCAGTCGGTGGCGTGCAGGGGGCTCCGCCCGGCAAGCCAAATTGTGTGCCGTATTCCCATACGGGGACCGCGCGACCGCACATGGACCTCGTTCACCTCAAAACCGGCCCCGCGTAGACGCTGCGCAAAGGCCCGATCGGCACTGGCTGACCATACGGCTAATACGCCCGCAGGCCGAAGTGTTGTAAAGGCTGCATCCAGTCCGGCTTGCGAATAGAGCCAGTCGTTGCCCTTCCGGGTCAGCCACCCGGGGCCGTTGTCTACATCCAGCAGGATGGCGTCGTAGGTCTGATGTTCCACCTTCAGGATCTGTGCGATATCGACCTCGCGAACCGTGACCCGGTCATTCTCAAGGGGACGGCCAGCGAGATCTGCGAGGGGGCCCCTGTTCCATTGCACTACCGCCGGCACCAATTCAGCCACTACTACGTGGCCATGGGCTCTGAGTCGACGCAGTGCCGAAGCCGTGGTATACCCCATTCCCAGCCCTCCGATTAGGATCTGGGGACGGGAACAGCCGGCGACTCTTGCACATGCAAGCTCAGCCAGAGCCTCCTCCGAACCGTGCATACGGCTGTTCATGAGTTCGCAGCGATCCAGCCTAATCGAAAACTCTCCGCCTCGCTTGTACAGGCGAAGCTCTCCCTTGCTTCCGGGGACGGGCGCACTGTCGAGGAGTTCCCAAGGAATCATGGACGCCTCAAACCCCTGGGTTTCCAAAAAACCGAATCCGACCGCAGGAATTCATCTTGAGCCGCGCACTGTATGCCCTAACGTATCTCACGGCTTTTCCCTTCGTGTCACATGAGATCAACAAGCACGCTGTTTTGCAGATCCATACCGAGGCGAGTAAGCCTTAAAGCACCTTCGTGCCATTCAAGCAACCCGCCGTTTATCGGTTCATCTAGTCTTTCACCGAACGCCTCGCGGATACTCATCCCGTGCATGTGCGCAAAATCCTCATTCTTTACGCCGCGCGTGATGCGCAGGCCCAGCATCATGCTCTCAAACCGCGCTTCTTCTTTTGATATGTGCTCCGTCTTCGGTTCTTCACCTGCCAGGTACGCATCAATCTGTGATGGGTTCATAGTACGGCATTCCTCGAAAAAGCTGTGCGCCGCGCAGCCGAAGCCAAGGTACGGCACGCGTGTCCAGCAGCCGACATTATGCCGGCAGGCGTACCCTTCGCGTGCAAAATTGCTGATTTCATATTGATGAAAGTCGTGCTCCGCGAGCGTCTGCCGCGCAAGCTCGTACATATCGCGATCAACTTCCTCATCGGGAAGGGCCAGCTTTCCCACAGTGATATCGCGGCAGATCGGCGTTCCTTCCTCAACAATCAAACCGTAACAGGAGAGATGCGTGGGGGAGAGCGCAATCGCGGCCTCCAGCGTTTCCCGTAGATCCGAAATGGTTTGCGAAGGCAGGCCGAACATCAGGTCCAGGTTAATATTATCAAATCTCGCTTTACGCGCAATTTCTACGGAAGCGATCACTTTCTCCCAATTATGGATCCTGCCGATGAGACGCAAAAGACGCGCCTGCCTTGCCTGCGCGCCCATGGACAGCCGGTTAACACCCGCTTTGTGCAGCGCCTGCGCAAAGGGCGTCGCGAGTGTTCCAGGGTTGCATTCGCAGGTGATCTCGGCACCCTCTTCAATTGGGAATGCTTCAAACAGAGCATCCAGGATGCGTGTTACCTGGAACTCGTCCAGAAGCGAGGGCGTGCCCCCGCCGAGGAAAAGCGTATCCGCTTTCGGATGCCCCGTTTCTGCGCCGCGCCGTGTTATCTCCCGGATAACGGCATCCACATAGCGCGGGATATCCGCCTCGCGCCCCGCGTACGATGCAAAGTCGCAATACGCGC
>JBEKCP010000468.1:0-4825 GCA_050014815.1 Thermoguttaceae bacterium
GGGGCCCCGGGTTCGCGTGCTGCACGTGATCAACGGCGAGGTCTACGGGGGCGCCGAGCGGGCGTTGGACCATCTGGCCCGGCACCTCGGCCGCTTCGGTTTCGACGTGACCATGGCCTGCCTGAAGCCGGGGCTCTATCCGAAGGTGCGGCACTGCCCCGACGTGCCGCTCTACGAGTTCCCCATGCGGAGCCGGTTCGATCTGCGGCCGGTGCGGGCCCTGGTCCGACTGGTCCGCCAGGGCGGCTTCCGGCTCCTCTACGCCCACACGGCCCGATCGGCGCTGGTGGCCGCCCTGGTATCGCGGATCACCGGCGTGCCGCTGGTCTATCACGTTCAGAGCCCGACGGCCCGCGACACTACCCGGCGGTGGCGAAACTGGCTCAACAGCCTGGTCGAGCGGCTGAGCCTTGCCCGGGCCAATGCCCTGGTGGCCGTTTCGGAGAGCCTGGCGAAAGACCTGCGGCGGCAAGGCTACGCGGCGGGGCGCGTGGCGGTCGTTCCGAACGGATCGCCGTGCCGCCAGCCTGCCGTATCGGGTGGCACGACCCTGACGGGCACCGACGGGGCACCGTGCGCAGCATGGTCGCGTTGGTCGGCGAAGGGCGTGGTTCTCGGCCCCGCCACGCCCTTCGTTCCTCAGGGACGTGCCACCCAAGACCGCCCTGCCGACCCTCGCATTGCAGTCCCGTCCGGCAGATGGGACCTACCGCCTGGCGGCCAGCCCGAGTGGGTGCTGGGCATGACCGCCCTTATCCGGCCGCGCAAGGGGATCGAGGTGGCCCTGCGGGCACTAGCCATCCTTCGCAGCCAGGGCCTGCCGGTCCGTTTCCGTGCAGTCGGTCCCTTCGAGAGTGCCGACTACGAGAAGGAGGTCAAAGGGTTGACCCGCCGGCTCGGACTGGAGGAGGCGGTGGATTGGGTCGGCTTTACGCGAGACGTGGATCGGGAGTTGGGCCGGATGGACCTCTTCGTCCTGCCGAGTCTCTTCGGCGAGGGCACGCCACTGGTGCTCTTCGAGGCGATGGCCGCGGGCGTCCCCGTGGTCTCCACGCGGGTGGAGGGCATCCCGGAGATCATCCGCGACGGCCGGGACGGCCTGCTGGTGGAGCCGGGCGATCCGGAGGCCCTGGCGGCGGCCCTTGCGAAGGTCCTTCGCGGCCAGCTCGATTGGCAGTCTCTCCGCCGCAGCGCCTTGGCCCGCCACGCGGAAAAATTCTCCGACACCGCCATGGCGGCCGGCATCGCCGCGGTGTATCGCCGCGTGCTGGGGGCCAGCTTGACACCGGCTGCCCACTGATTATGCTGGACTTCCGTTCCGGCGTAGGCCACTCGCTCTGAAGGGCAAGCTTGTCTGCGGGTACGTTGCCCGCCACTTACGGGAGAGGAGACTGTCATGAAGCGCGTTCTGGTCATCGCATCGTTGTCAGTCGTCTGGGCATTGGCGTCACCCGGTTGGGTCCGCGCACAGTCCGGCGACGTCCGCGAACTGCGCGAGCAGGTGCGGGCCTTGCTGGACACGACCGAGGGGACCGGCCTTTACACCGCCCGCGGCCGCGAAATGCGCGAACGGGTGCAGGTCCTGCTGGACAAGTTCAACACCATGGACCAACCGGAATCATCCAGCATAACCAAACAGCGGACCACGCAACTGAGCAGCCCGCCGAGCCCGGTTGCCGAGGAGCCGCCAAGGGCCAGCCAGCCGTCGGAGAACGTTGAGGAGCCGCGCGTGGAGGTGCGGATCTACGATCTCAGCGACTTGCTGGCCTTCATCGCGCCTTACCCGGCGATGGTCACGAGCGACATCGGACCGTTCGACCAGCCGGTGTTCCCGGCCGCATCGGATTCCGTCAGCGGCATGTCGGCCGCGGGGATGGGCGGCATGATGGGCGGCATGGGCGCCGGCATGGGCGGCGGCATGATGAGCGTCCTGGCCCAGAACGTCGATCCCCAAAAGTCCGACCGCCCGCGCCTTGGCTCCCCCACGCAGGCGGCCGGCGCGGCCGGGCAAGCGCAGCAACCCGGGCGGCCCCCGGCCGCGATCAGCGGCGTCCGCATCTCGTTGGACGACCTGATCACCGCCATCACTCAGACCATCGACCCGAAGAGCTGGGACCAAAACGGCGGTCAGGGCACGATCGCGCCGCTGGGCAACAGCCTCTTGGTCTCCGCCATCCCGCCCGTCCATGAGCAGATTACCCGGCTGTTCGACACCTTCCGCAAGCGATGGGGAACGCTCCGCACGGTCTCGGTCGAGGCGCATTGGCTTTGGCTGAGCAATGCCCGGCTGGCCGCGGTGCTGGCGGATGGGGAGGCCAAAGGCCAACAACGGCCGGCCTTCGGCCTGGTCAATGACGCGGCCTGGGAAGCACTGCTCAGAGAACTCCGCCAGGCCGATAAGCAACCGGCCGGCTACCAGGCGGTCGTCACATGCTACAACGGCCAGACGGTCCATGCCGTGTCCGGCTCCCAGCGTCGCGTGATCGGGGGAATGGTGCCGGTGGTCGATGGCGGGGCGCCCGCCTATATGCCGACGGTGGCGACATTCCAGGAAGGGGCCGCCCTGCAGGTCACGCCCATGGTCACCAGCGCCGGCAAACTCGTGATGCTCGATGTCCACAGTCGCGTGGCATTGCTGCGCAGCGGGCCCAACGGGCCGCCGCCGGCCATGGAAATTGCCACCGCGGGCAAGTCCCCGGCACGCGACGTCGCCGCGACCATCGACCGGATGAACATCGCCAACCAGCACCTGGAAACCACGCTCCGCGTCCCGGTCGACCGCCGCATGTTGGTGGGCGGGATGACGTTCGAGGCGCAGCCCAAGTCCGGAGACCCGAGCCTCTACCTGTTTGTCAAGGCGACGGTCCAGGAGCTTCGCGACGACCAGCCGGCGTTGAAGGCGGAAGCCAAGCCGGTCACAGTGCAGAAGCCGCCCGCGCCACCGGCAACGCCGGCGAAGGCGAGGTAAGACCCACAGCCGGTCGAGCGGAGGGCGCTAACCGGGAGAGCTTGGCGAGACCACCAGGACCTGTTACAATGCCTCTACAGGCCCGCCCTTGCTGCCAAAGGAGTGCGGCGGCATTCTGGGGGAGATGTTGAAAATAGGCAGAGTTGCTGCGTCAGTCAAGATCGAAAACCTCACCTCGCCGGACAAGAAGACATGGTCGGCCACCGGTTGATCCACGTGAAGCGATTGGATCTCAAGTGACGTTGAGGAAACTAATCCGTGCACCGCTGGCTGGTGCATTCCTTGCCGGCTTGTTAATGGGGTTCTGGGCGGACGGCTCGATTGCCGCCCCACCTGCGGGCCCGCCCGATATCCCGGGGGCGGATCTCCTGGTCGTGTCTGAAGACGACCCGTGGTCGATGGCCCTGGCCGCCCCGGTGGTCGCACGGCTCCGGCTCTCGGGGTGGCAGTCGCTGGTGGTGGCAATTTCCGATCCGCCGACGCACGAGGCCGAATGGCTGATCGGACTGGTCCAGCCGAAGCGGCCCGTCGTGCTGGCCCCGGAGCGGCCCGGCCGGCTGGGCCGTGCGCTGGAGAAACTCTCCCCGGAGATTGTTCCGATCGGCTCCGACGCGGCGCGTGCAAGCCTGTGCGTCGCCCGCCGGTTCTGGAAGCAATCGTCCGAAGCCGTGGTGGCGCCGGCCGACGATCCCGAGGCCTTGATCCTAGGCTCGGCGCTGGCCGCAGGCCGTGCCGTGCCGCTGGTGATCCGCTCTCCGGCGGAGACGGCCTCGGCCGTTGCCGGCGTTCTGGAGGGGCTCGGGGTCCGGCGGGCGTGGATTGCCGTGGGCGATCCGGCCCGGACGCCGGCCTGGGCCGGCAGCCGGGAGTTCCGCGCCGAGGTGCTCGGCCCGGCGGAGTTGCAGCATGAACTCGTGGCGACCCTCTCCGCGCAGGCGGTCCGCAACGTGGTCGTGGCCCGGTCGCCCGATGCGCTCAGCGGTGCGGGGAAGACAGCGTGGCTGGCCCCGGTGCTGAGCGCCGCGCGGGGCTCGCCGGTCGTGCTGGCCCGCGACGCCGCCGCCGCCGTGGCCGAGGCGGGCGTGGAGGAGTTGATCCGGCGAGAAGGCATTCGCCCGCGGACCGTCACGGTGCTGGCCGACTACGCGTCGATTGCCCTGCGCACCCTGGAGATCGAGATCGACCCGGCCGCGCGGCCGCCCACCCCCGCGGGGGCCACACCGGCCCCCTCGCACTACACGGTCAAAACCGAACCCTTCATGCCCGCCGACCTCCAGCAGGTCGTGCCGATGGGCGTGGGACGGCTCCCGCTGGAATCGGCCGCCGACACGTCGGTGCTGTTTGCCCGCGGGCTGGCCCGTGAGCGGCTGCTGGCCGACCGGCGGCCGCGGCTCTTGATGGTGGCCAACGCCGGCAGCATGAACAAGCCGCTGCCGCTGTGCGAGACGGTCAGCCGGATCACGGCGGAGGAGTTCAAGAACTCCGGCGTCCGCGTGGACGAGTTCTACGGCAAGCTGGCCGACAGTCCCGAAATCATGACCCTGGCCAAGACTGCCCAGGTGATCATCTACGAGGGACACCTGGGCTACCAGGACCTGATCGACGTGCCGTACGCGCGGCGAACGACCACCCCGGACACGTACTTCGAGGAGGAGCGCGACCAGTTGGAGGGCAGCGGCGGCGACAGGGGCGAGGGGACAGGGGACAGGGGCGAGGGGCGAGGGGCGAGGGGTGAGGGGACACGGGGCGGGGAGACAAGGAGACAGGGAGACAAGGAGACAAGGAGACAGGGAGATGGAGCGTGGAAGGCGGAAGACGATGCAAGCCTGCCGGCAAGATCCACGTCTGAAATCTCAG
>JBEKCP010000469.1:0-8548 GCA_050014815.1 Thermoguttaceae bacterium
CCCGAAACAGATCCGCGCCAGCGAGGCGAACGTCAAGCACCGGGAAGAGGATCTGGCCCGGCTCCGCGAGGACCTCAAGACGACCCGCAAGGGCGCCGACGGCAAGCAGCTTCAACTCAAGGGCAACGAGGAGAAGATCAAGGACCTGAAGCGGAAGCTGAACATGGCGGCCAGCAACCGCGAGTACCAGATCCTCAAGGAGCAGATCGCGGCCGACGAGATGGCCAACAGCGTGTTGGAGGACGAGATCATCGAGATCCTGGAGGAGGCCGACGCGTTGGGGCCGAAGATCGCCGAGACCGAGGCCGCCCTGGCCGCCGCCCGCGCCAAGGCCGCCGAGATCCACTCCGAGGTCCAGAAGCAGGAGCCCCATCTCCGCCACGACGTCCTCCGGCTGGAGGGCGAGCTCCGGCAGTGCGAGGCCGATCTGCCTCCGGCGATCCGCGATGCCTACCAGCGGATGGTTCGCCAGCGGGGCGAGGACGCCCTGGCCGCGGTCGTCGACGGCTGCTGCGGCGGCTGCAACCAGCAGATCCCCGTGAATCTGCAGGCCGAGATCCGGCTATCACACCCCATGTTCTGCAAGACCTGCGGCCGGCTCCTCTACCTGCCCGAGGATTGGTCCGCGGCCGGGGTGAGCACAGGGTAATAGCGGTGATAGACTTGACCGGATGCCGCCGCTCGACGTAGGATAAAATGATCCGCTTAATCGACGTGGCCGAGCCCCGAGGAACTTGACCGTGGAGGTCTCTGATGCGTCCTGACGATCTGTTGGCGTGGCTTCGGGCGGTACCGTTCCAACCCTTCCGCATCTGTCTGAACAGTGGGCGGAGCTACGACATCCGCCACCCGGAGATGCTTCGCGTGGGCCGCTCGACGGTCAATGTGTACTGGTTCGAAGGCGAGCCCGCCGATCCCTACCAGCGGATGGAAATGGTATCGCTCGTCCTCATCGAGCGAGTCGAGTCATTGGCGTCGCCCGTCCGATCCTGAGATCACCCCGGCCGGCGGGCGGCTTCGATCAGTTCGGCCGCGCCTTGGGCCAACAGGGCGTCGGCCACCTGCCGGCCGAGCGCTTCGGGCTCGGTGGCGGACTTCTGCGTCGATTCAAGCTTCCGGGCGCCGTCGGGACTCAGCACGCGGCCGGTCAAGACGAGATCGCCCTCGCAGAGCCGGGCCCAGGCGGCGATGGGGGCCAGGCAGCCGCCGCGGAGTGCGGCCAGCATGGCACGCTCGACCGTCACCGCCACATGGCTGGCCGCGTGGTCCAGCCGCGCAAGTACCTCCCGGGTCTGCTGATCGTCAGACCGGGCCTCGATCCCCAGGGCCCCTTGCCCCACGGCCGGCAGGGCCAACTCCAGCGGCAAGACCTGGGTGATCTCCTGCCGAAGCCCGAGCCGCTCGAGTCCCGCCTCGGCCAGGACGATGGCGTCATAATCGCCCTGGTGCAGCTTTCGGAGCCGGGTGTCGACGTTTCCGCGAAGGTCGCGCATTTCGAGGTCGCCGCGGGCATGGAGCAACTGGGCCCGGCGGCGGAGGCTGCCGGTCCCAACCACCGCGCCCAGGGGAAGCCCCTCGAAAGACCCTGCCCGGTCCGAGACCAGCACGTCGTGGACCGAGGCCCTCTCGGGCACGGCCGCCAGGACCAGGCCCGGCACCACGTCGGTCGGCAGGTCCTTCAGGCTGTGGACGGCCAGGTCGATCCGCCCCTGGAGCAGTTCCCGCTGGATCTCCTTCGTGAAAAGGCCGCGGTCCGGTCCCGGACCGATCGGGTCCTGCCGGCGATCGCCGGAGGTCGTGACGTGGACCATCTCCACCTGGACGCCCAGCTCCCGAAGCCGGCCCGCAACCCAGTCGGCCTGCCATCGGGCCAGCGGGCTGGCCCGGGTGCCAAGACGTAGTCGTACGGGTGAACTCGACATGACTGCTCCCGGCGATCAGCCGGCAAGGTCGCTCCCAGTCGTGCCGCGGCGGAACGCAGGAGAGGGGACCACGGGATTTGCTCTTCCGAGATACCTTCTACTGCTTCACGTCGAAGCAGTAGAGGTTTCTCTTGTTGGCAATCGAGAATCCTTGGTGTCCCGCACTGCGTCAGGCGGGGGACCGCGCGACCGACGCCAGGAACTCCTCCAGCGTGGCCGTGCGAACGCCGAGCTGCCGGAACTCCGCGAGGATCCTGGCCTGGTTCTCTGCGGTGCCGCACTCCATTTGTCCGCGGGACGTGGACACATAATACCCGCGGGAGGCCGTCGCCCAAACGTCCGACAGCAGGCATACCTTCTGCTCGGCGGCCAAGAGGCCGTGGACGGCGGAGTTGATGCACAGGTCGAAGCCGTTTCCAAAGACGGCCCACTCGCCCACGTTCAGGGCCTGCACCAGATGCGCGGCGTTGCCGTTGTCCTGGAACATGTCGTAGGCGCGGCAAGTGAAGTTGAGCTGCGTGTCGGGGGTGTAGGTCTTTTTCTGGACGCAGAACAGGCGATGCTCGCCCAGGCGCTCCGCCCAATCCCGCTCGGCGGCGTCCAGCGGCACAAAGAGAACTTCAGGCAGGCTGTCGGGCCGAAGCATGCGGCCGGAGCAACACGTGGTGAAGACCAGCGGCGCCGAATGCTCCTCCGCCAGGGCATACAGGCGGTTCAGACGATCCACCAGCGGCTCGACGCGGGGTCGGAACCCCAGCCCGTTGCCGGCCTTGTTCAACTCGCGGGAGTCGACATCGAACAATCCGAACGGACGGGCCGATCCGGCTGCCTCCGGCGCGGCGGGCCGCCTGGCCGCGGGCCAGAACAGCGACCGAGCCGCCACCACCGCCGCCGCGCCGCAGCCGCCCGCGCCAAGCACCTTCAACAGGTTTCTTCGGTTCATCGTCAACCTCCTTCGCTATCTTCCTGAAGTTCTCAAGGGGGCGTGGCGCCCGGTCATTCGACCGCTCCCGCCGGGGCTTTCTGCTCGCCCGGGGCCTGCGTCTCCGGGGTCGTCGCGGCGGGCCAAGACTGGAGATCAAGAGTCCCCAAGTTGTTGGCCTTCTCTTCGACGCGGAAATGCCACGGGGAGACCTTGGGATTGCTGCAACGGCCCTTAAGCTGATCCGGCCCTTCAACCTCGTCGGCTGGAGCACCCTTCGGGATCTTGGGCCAGACGACGGTGACCGCGTACTCCCCGACGGGCGCGCCATCGTCGGCCATGTACGTGCTGACTCGGAAGGAGCCGTCGGCCGCGACCTTGCCGACCGGTAGGAGTCTGCCGGAACCCGAGCCGTCCAGCGGTTGAAAGAACATCACCGCTTTCTCGGCCGGCTTGTCGCCATCCACAAGCTTCCCGGTCACGGGAAACAGAGGTTTCCGGTCGGTCCTTCTGCCACAGGAAGCGGGCAGAATGGCCGCCATGGCCAGCAACAGACAGAGGATGACCCGCCCGCGCTTCGTAAGGCACTGTATCTTCTTCACGTTATCCTCCTCAGAATTGCCGTGGGTGGGACTCCGCGGGAAGCCGCGGGGCCCCGGCGGCTGGGGGCGGCTAGAAAGTGACCACCTGGCCGCCGGCATCGATCACTTCGTGACCATCCCGCGTCACCATCGCGATGAGGACATAGATGTCCGTGTCTTGACTCAGGAACTGAACGGAAGCGTCGGCCAGGGCGGCGTTGGCGCCATTGGGATGGAAGCCGTAAATTCCGCCCCGCCCGTTGGCGGCATTGACCCCGCACGGACCGGGTTGGACCTGGCCGTCGTACGTGAAGCCGCGGAACCCCATGTAGTTCGGGGCCGCCCAGGCGCCGCAGACATTCAGGTTGCTCGATATGAAGGTGCTGGACGGGTCGGTCGTTCCAGCCTTGTAATAGATCGGGCGCCCCGCCATTTCGTTGATCAGGAGCGTGTTGCTCGCGCCGTCCGGGATTTCCGCGATCTTCCGGCTGTGGTTCAGGCCGATGGCGCCGCAATTCAGGGTGTCGACGGTGTTGGGGACGTAGGCCGGCTGCAAGACGCTGCACAGGCCGCCGCTTCCGGCATAGTCGGTCGTGGCAGCCTGGTAGGAGACAGTTGCCCAAGGCGCGGCGCCCGTGCCGGTGACCACCCGGTCGGTGACCGGCGACGAGGGGCATTCGAAGACCTTGACGCGGGTCTGGACCACGGCTTGGTTGACCGGGTCGAACCAGTTACAGTCCCTATGGTAGTGGTTGTACAGATCCGCCTGTTCCAGGCTGGGTAGCAAGGGGATCATCCAACCACTGTCTATCGAGCCTGCATAGGGGTACATGAGTATGGGAGGGAAGCCCCCCATGGCGCCTTCATATTTGTGCATCGCGAAGGCGATCTGTTTGAGATTGTTGGTGCAGCTCGTTCGGCGAGCTGCCTCCCGCGCACCCTGCACGGCCGGCAGGAGCAAGGCAGCCAGCATGCCGATGATAACGATCACCACGAGCATCTCGACCAGGGTGAAACCAGCATGGCGTTTCATGTCCACACCCCCATTTAGAGGTTTCTGCGGGGTTCCGATTCGCGGGGTCCCTGCCTTTGTCGTGGCCGCCGAGGCCGCGCCACGGTGGCGCAACGACGTTTAGCTTCGTTGCGCGTCTAGGCGTTGTCAAGTCCCCGCACGGATTTTCCAGAGAATCAACGAGGCTGACCATGAACGTCACTGGGTGCTGGAGAACAGGAGGCATTGACATGCGTGTACTCGGCACCCTCCACATCACCCCGGCAACCGCGGCTGGACGCCCCGGTAGCTCATGTCGAGCAGTTCCATGGGGTGCATCACGAGCAGGCCGTGGCGGCCCTCGCGGACCTGCCGCTGGATCTGCAGGAGACAGCCGGCGTTGTGGGGTGCATCACGAGCAGGCCGTGGCGGCCCTCGCGGACCTGCCGCTGGATCTGCAGGAGACAGCCGGCGTTGGCCGCCAACACGATCTTCGCGCCGGTGGCCAGGATGTTGTCGATCTTCCGCCGGGCCAGCCGATCGGACATGGCGGGCTCGGTCAGGTTGTACGTGCCCGCCGAGCCGCAGCAGAGGCCGGCCTCGGGCAACTCGCATAGCCGCAGCCCGGGGATTTGTTGGAGCAATTTGCGCGGGGCGGCCGTGATCCGCTGGGCCTGGGCCAGGTGGCAGGCGTCGTGATAGGTGGCGGTGGCGTCGATGCGGCCCCCGGGCGGGACGGCCCCCAGGGCGCAGAGCAGCTCGTGGACGTCCTTGACCTTGGCCGCGAACTTCGCGCGGTGGGGCTGCAGGCCGTCCTGCCAGTGCAGGCCGTATTCCTTCAGCATGGCCCCGCAGCCGCCGTGATTGACGACGATGGCGTCGTAGCGGTCCAGCGCGAAGGCCACCAGGTTGGCGTCGGCCATGCGCCGGGCGCCGAGGTTGTCGCCGTTATGGAAGTGGATGGCCCCGCAGCAGCCTTGGCCCGGCGGCACGAAAACGTCGCAGCCGTTCTCCTGCAGGACGCGGACGGTGGCCCAGTGTACCGGCCGGAACATGGCGTCGGCGACGCAGCCGAGGAAGAGGGCTACCCGCGCCCGTTTCCTTCCCACCGCCGGCAAGAACTGCGGCAGCCGGGGTCCGGGTCGGACCGGCGGCGGCAGCAAGGGCAGCAGCCGGCCCAACCGGCCCGGAATCAACCGGAACAGCCCCAGCCGCTCCGCCGCGCCGTAGATCCCCAGCCGCTGAAACAGGCGGACCGGCCGCAAGAGCCACCGCAGCCGCTGGGCGTAGGGGAACAGCCGGAGCAAGATGATGTCGCGGAACCAATCCACTCGGTGCTCGATGCGACGGTCGGACTCCTGAACCGCCAGGCGGAACGGTTCGATCAGCCGCCCATACTCGATGCCCGACGGGCACGCCGCCTCGCACGAGCGGCAATCGAGGCACAGTTCCAGATGGCGCCGCATCCGATCGGTCAGCGGCTCGCGGCCGCAGGCCACCATGCGCATCAGGTGGATGCGGCCCCGCGGACCGTCGTTCTCGTTGCCCAATTCCCTATACGTCGGGCATGCCGACGTACACAGGCCGCAATGGACGCAGCGGAGCAGGAGTTGCGGATCGATGCCGGCGGCCGCGTCGCGGTCGTCGGGGCCGGCCGGGTTGTCGGAGTTGTCGATGGTCATTGGTGCGTAACCGGTCTACCGCGTCGCGAAGAACCCCCCGACGCAGTCGGGGGGCTTTTCGTGCTCAGATTCCCGTGCCGAAGATGAACCGGCCCGGATTCAGGATCCCTTTCGGGTCAAAACGGCTCCGGATGGCGTGCATGATGTCCATCCCGCCGGCGGACACGCCCCAGACGTCTTCGGAGGTCAGGTCCGCGCCGTCCGGCGGTGCGAGGACCACCAGGCTGCCGCCGGCGGCGACCACGGCGGGACGGAGTTTCTCCCGGAGATCCTGCCGGAACCCCTCGATGTCGCTGTCCGACGGCGACAATCGTGCCCACTCGACGCGAATCACGCCGCTGCCGGCATGGGCCTGGATCGACGCGCCGGGCACCAGCCGCGCGACCTCCTCCACCACGCCCACCGTCGCACTGGGAAGGACGTGGATCAAGAGGTTGCCGGAGAAATCGGTCAGCCATGTCCAAACGTGATCGACATCCTCGGCGGGGACGGCGGTGGTGCTCGTGCCGGGTTCCGCGGCGTCCCATTGGCCGCGAAGCTCCCGGACCATCCAATCGACCTCGGCCTGGCAGCCGTCGAAGCCCGCCAACAGCCGGGCGACCGTGCGCGGCGGCGGCGGCGGCAGCGGGCATCCGGGCCGGGGCCGACCCGCCAGGAGCTCGACCGCCACGGGGAGCGTCCGGCTGCGGGACAGGCCGGTCAACAGGCATTCGGCCGTCTCGAGTTCGCGAAGGTCGCACAGCACCAGCGCGGTCTTCTGGGGCAGCGGCTGGACCATGAGCGTCACCTGCGTGATGACGCCCAGCGTGCCCAGCGAGCCGACCAGCAGGCGGGGGATGTTGTAGCCGGCGGCATTCTTGACCACCTCGCCGCCGCCCGAAAAGGCCTCGCCTTGCCCGTCCACCGCGCGAACGCCAAGGAGGTAGTCGCGGATGGTGCCGTAGGCGTATCGCCGCGGCCCGAAGACGTTGGCCGCCACGACGCCTCCGACGGTGGCCTGCTCGGCGTTGGGGACGTCGATCGGCAGCCACTGGCGCTGGGCGGCCAGACGCTTCGAGAGTTCGGCGACCGGCAGCCCCGCCCCAACGGTAACCGTCAGGTCGGCCGACGCGAAGCTCACGACGGCGCTGAGCTTCGCCGTGGACAGGGCGATCCCGGGCCGCTTGGGGCGCAGGCCGTAGGCCAGGCTCGTTCCGCCCCCGATCGGATAGACGGCCGTTTCCGCGGCGCTGGCGTCCCGCAGCACCCGCGCCAGCGCGGCCTCGTCGGCCGGAATAACGGTCTTCATCACGGGCAGGAGGCGTTTTACTTGGGACACAGCTTTTTTCCGGGGTTGAGCCGCCAGGAGGGATCGAATGACTGGCGGACTCGGCGCATCGCGTCGAGGTCCGCATCGCCGAAGAGTTCTTCCATCAGGGCGATCTTTTCGACGCCGATGCCGTGCTCGGCGGTGACGCTGCCGCCGCAGGCGATGCACTCGCGCAGCAAGTCGCGTCCGGCGGCCAGCGCCCGCTCCACCTGGCTTGGGTCGCGCTCGTCGAAGAGCAGGATGGGATGGACGTTGCCGTCGCCGGCGTGCGCGACGTTGACGATGCGGACGCCGTGGAGCCGGCCGATCTCGGCGATGCGCGCCAGGATGTGCGGCAGCCGCGTCCGCGGCACGACGCCGTCCTCGATGAGGTAACTCGGGCTGAGGCGTCCGACCGCGCCCACGGCCAGCTTGCGGCATTTCCAGAGCAGGTCCCGCTCCTCGGTCGAGCGGGCCTGGAGGATTTCGCGGGCGCGCCACTGCCGGCAAATCCCGGCGACCTGCCCGGCGGCCTCGTCGATCCCCGCCGTCGGCCCGTCCAGCTCGATCACCAGCACCGCGCCGGCGTCCAGCGGAAAACCGCCGTGGAACGCCTCCTCCACTGCGGCCAGAATGCCCTGGTCCATCAGTTCCATGGCGGCGGGAATGATCCCCTCGGCGATGATCCGGCTGACGGCCTGCGTGGCGTCCTCGACCGTCTCGAAAGCGGCCCGCAGCGTTCGGTAGTCCTGCGGGTCGGGCGTCAAGCGGACCCAAATCTTCGTGAGGATCCCGAGCGTGCCCTCGCTGCCGCAGAGCAGCCCGACGAGATCCAGGCCCGCCGGGTTCTCCACCGGCCCGAACTCGACCACCGAGCCGTCGCTCAACACGGCCTCCAGGCCGAGTACGTGGTTGACCGTCACGCCGTACTTCAGCGTGTGCGGGCCGCCGGCGTTGGTGGCCACGTTGCCGCCGATCGTCGCGGCCCCCTGGCTCGACGGATCGGGAGCGAAGTGATATCCGGTGCCGGCCAGCGCGCGGGTCAACTCGATATTCAACACGCCGGGCTCGACCACCGCCATGCCGTCGCGGAGCCGCACGTCGAGAATCCGGTTCATCCGGGTCAGGACCACGATCACCCCTTCCCGCGGCGGCAGGCACC
>JBEKCP010000470.1:0-4810 GCA_050014815.1 Thermoguttaceae bacterium
CCATCCCCCCGACCGTTTCCCGCCACCAAGCGAGGTCTGCCATGAAGAAGTGCGCGATGTGGTCCGCGGTTACAGTCTCCCTGCTGTTGCTGGCGCTGGGCGCGCCCCAGGTCCGGGCCGACGTGAAGCTGTCCAAGGTGATCGACAGCCACATGGTGCTCCAGCGCGACCGGCCGCTGCCCATCTGGGGCTCGGCCGATCCCGGCGAAGAGGTCACGGTGCGACTGGACGACGCCGCGGCCGCCGCCAAGGCCGACGCCCAGGGCGATTGGAAGGTCGTGCTGCCGGCCGCGAAGGCCGACGGCAAGGCCCATCGCCTCTCGGTCAGCGGCAAGAACAAGATCGAACTGGAGGACATCCTCATCGGCGACGTGTGGCTCGGCTCCGGCCAGTCGAACATGGAGATGGGCCTCTCGATGTGCGACAAGGCCAAGGAGGAGATCGCCGCGGCCAACTGCCCGACGATCCGGCTGCTCCTGATCCCCAAGACGAAGACGGAGACGCCGGCCAAGGACGTGCAGGCCCAGTGGGTGGCGTGCAGCCCCGAGACCATTGCCAAGGGCGGCTGGGGCGGCTTCTCGGCCGCGCTCTACTACTTCGGCCGCAAGCTCAACAAGGATTTGAACGTGCCGGTCGGGCTGATCGAGAGCGCCTGGGGCGGCTCGCCCATCGAGCCCTGGACGATCGCCGGCGGCAAGGGGGGCGGCATGTACAACGGCATGATCGCCCCCGTCAAGCCCCTGGCCATCCGCGGCGCGATCTGGTACCAGGGAGAGGCGAACGTCGGCAACGGCATGAAATACTACGACAAGATGAAGGCCCTCATCGAGGGCTGGCGGGGCCAGTGGGGCTATGATTTCCCCTTCTACTTCGCCCAGCTCGCCCCCTGGGCCATCTACACACCCGGCGCCCTGCCGCCGCTCTGGGAAGCCCAGACGGCCAGCCTCAAGATCCCGAACACCGGCATGGCGATCACTACCGACATCGTACACAACATCAAGGACATCCATCCCCGCAACAAGATCGACGTGGGCAACCGCCTGGCCCTCTGGGCCCTGGCCAAGGAGTACGGCAAGAAGGACCTTGTGTACTCGGGGCCGCTCTACAAGTCGATGCAGATTGAGGGCAACAAGATCCGGGTCTCGTTCGCCCACGTGGGCGGCGGGCTTGCATCGCGGGACGGCAAGCCGCTTGGCGAGTTCCAGATCGCGGGGGCCGACGGGAAGTTCGTGCCCGCCCAAGCCACGATCGACGGCCCAACGGTCGTGGTCGAGGCGGCGGGGGTGGCGGCGCCGACGCAGGTCCAGTTCGGCTGGCACAACATGGCCAATCCCAACCTGATGAACAAGGAGGGCCTGCCGGCTTCGCCCTTCCAGACCGACCACTGGCAGGGCGGCACGGGGGAATAATCGCTATTTGCGTCTGAACTTGCCGACGATCCACCAGACGACGACGAACAACAGCGACCCGAGGAAGGCGGCGATCAAGTCGTCGAAGGTGACTTTCAGGTCGCCCGGGCTCAGCTTGATGTCGAAGACTCGGAAGATCAGGGCGCCGATCATGCCGACGCCCAGGTTGGTCCATCGGCCCAGTCCTTCTCTCTTGAGCGTCACGAGTCGCCCGGTCAGGTTCCCCGCTACACCGCCCACGATCAACCAGATGATGAACTGTCCCGGCGAAAGATTCATTTCTGAGGACTCCTTTAGAGCCCATTATAGCCGGTTCCCCAAAAGAGGGAACAGGCCGGAAACCGGCGATAGATTGCCGCGCCCCACGCTCGTCGTACGCCTTTCAGGGTGTTTACACCATCCGTGGCTGTGCTATGCTGCAAAGCATGGAAGTGGAACTGACAATCACTGACCATTACGCCATGGAGACGCGGGTCGTCGTCCGCCAGTTGCCCGTGGTCCTCGGCCGCGACGAGAAGGCCGACGTCTATCTCAAGGACCCCTGGACCAGCCACAGGCATTGCTCGCTCAGCGAGCAGGGCGGCCGGCTGGTGGTGTGTGACCTGCAGTCCAAGAACGGCATCTTCATGGGCGGCCACCGGGTGACCGAGTCGCCCCTGGGGCCAGGAGATCGCTTTACCATCGGCCGCACCGAGATCACGGTCCATTATCAGCACGGAGGGCACGCCACGGCGGACGAGTTGGTGCCGGCCCAGTCGCCCCCCCTGGAAACCCTGGACCTGCTGTACGGGGTCACTATCGAGGCCGACAACCCCCCCAAACCGCCCGATGACGGCCAATAGGCCGAAGAATCCGGGAAAAAACGATTGCTCTTGTTTCCCGCCGCGCGGTTTGCCATAATCCGCCCCCCTTCGGTTGCCAGTTGTCCGTCGTCCGTTGTCAGTTGTTGGTTGCCAGACTGACCACTGACCACTGAAAACTTCCCCAATCCGCGATCAGCACCCCTGATGTTTCCAGGCAAGGATGCCAAGAGCACGAAGACCACATGGCTACCCGCCATGGGGCGGGCGCTTGCGCATCGCAACTTCCGCCTGCTCGCCATCGGCCAGGGCATCTCGGTCGTCGGCACCTGGATGCAGCAGATCGCCACGGTCTGGCTCGTCTACAGGCTGAGCCACTCCTCGTTCCTGCTGGGATTGGCCGACTTCTCCTCGCAGATCCCCGCGGCGTTGGTCCTGCCGTTGGTGGGCGTCCTCGCCGACCGCTGGAACCGGCGCCGCACCGTACTGGCCACGCAGACGCTCATGATGATCCAGGCGTTCGCGCTCATGGCGCTTACGCTCTCGGGAACCGTCAACGTCTGGCACATCCTGGTCTTGGGCGTCCTCCTGGGGCTGGTGAACGCTTTCGACTGCACCGCCCGGCAGACCCTGGTCATCCAGATGGTCGAGCGGCACGACGACCTGGGCAACGCGATCGCCATCAATTCGTCGATGTTCAACGCCGCGCGGCTGCTGGGCCCGGCGGTCGCCGGCTTCATCATCGGCATGTGCGGCGAGTGGCCCTGCTTCCTGTTGAACGGCCTCAGCTATCTGGCCGTCCTGGGATCGCTCCTGGCGATGCGGGTCCGCAGCGCCCCCAGGCCGGTCTCCCAGCCCGGCATCTTCCAGGGCCTCACCGAAGGCTTCGGATACGTGGCTGGCTCGATGCCGATCCGAACGCTGCTGGTCCTGCTGGGCGTCATGAGCATGATGTCCGCGCCCCTGACCGTGCTCATGCCCTTATTGGCCACCGACGTCCTCCACGGCGGGGCGAACACCCTGGGACTGTTGACCGCCGCCCTGGGCATCGGCGCCCTGGCGGCAAGCCTGCTCCTTGCCGCCCGCAAAAGCGTCCTCGGTCTCGGACGAGTCATTGCCGTCGCCACGGGGGCGTTCGGCCTCGGCCTGGCGGGGCTCTCCCTTTCCCATACCCTCGGGGTGTCGCTGGCACTGTTGGTGGGGATCGGCTTCGCCATGGTGACCCAGATGGCCGCCAGCAACGCCGTGCTGCAAACCATTGTCGAAGAGGGCAAGCGGGGGCGGGTGATGAGCTTCTATACGATGGCCTTCTTCGGCATGGGGCCGCTGGGGAGCCTGCTCTCAGGCTGCCTGGCGGGCACGATCGGCGTGGCCGCCACCATCCTGGTCTGCGGACTGGTCTGCGTGGCGGCATCGCTGGTCTTCGCCGGGGTGCTGCCCCGCCTGAAAAGGGCCATGCGCCCCATTTACATTCAGGTCGGCATCCTGCCGGGCGCCTGCGACCTCCTGCCGGAACCGGCGGCCGCGAAGCAGGTTCGGCCCGAGGAATCTCCCGCGGACAGCCGCCCCCTCCGCGTCCCCACGTGGCCCTCCGAGGAGCCGGCCCGCCGATCTGCCGCCTGACTCTGCCCGCAAACACCAGCCCGAAGCGCAAGCGAGGGACTGGCAGCGAGAGCGACAAACCGTTTTGACGCGGTCGTCCCGCCGCTCAACCGATCTGCACCTCGTCAATGAAGGCGGTGTTGTCTCCGCCCAGCGGGTTCACGCCGACGAACTCGATCGTGTGCAGGCCGGCCGTTACCGTGAAATCCGGCGTCTGGTACCAGGCGTAAGCGGTGCTGGCGGGCGTGACCGTAGCTACCGTCGTGTTGTCGACCAGTACCTTGAATTCCTGGTAATGCGTCTCCGCGGCCCGCTGGGCGGCCAGGAACGAGAGGCTGCACGTGCCGGCGTCCAGGTAGACGGACTGGTTCATGCTCCCGGTGTTTTGGAGAAACGCGGCCTGGCTGCCGTTGGGGGCGTTGGGATTGCCGAAGGCGCTGCCGTTGCTGCACACCCCGCCCCCTCCGACGAACTGCCAGGACGAACCATCGGGCGCGTACTGGAAGGTACTGGCCGGAAGTCCCGGCGCCTCGAAGCTGCCGTCGTTGATCGAGTCCACCGTCAACGAGATCGACAGCCCGTCGATGAAAGCGGTGTTGTCTCCGCCCAGCGGGTTCAGGCCGATGAATTGGATGGTGTGCGTCCCCGCCGTCAGCGTGAAGTTCAGGGTCTGGTAGCCCGCATAAGCGGTGCCGGCGGGGGTGACCATGCCTTCTTGCAAGCCGTCGACCAGCACCTTGAATTCCTGGTAGTGCTTCTGTCCGCTCCGCTGGGCGGCCATGAACGAGAGGCTGTAGGTGCCGGCGGCCAGGTACGTGGATTGGCTGATGCTGCCGGTGTTCTGGAGGAAGGCGGCCTGGCTGCCGCCGGGTGCGCCGGGATTGCCGAAGCCGCTGCCGTTGCCGCACACCCCGGCCGTTCCCGAGAACTGCCAGGGCGAGCCATTGGGCGCGTACTGGAAGACATTGGCGGGAAGTCCCGGCGTCTCGAAGCTGGTGT